>JAHYIR010000007.1 GCA_019429305.1 Candidatus Cloacimonadota bacterium | reverse complement strand
GAACCGGCAACTTCTTCGATATGACCTCAGTAGAAGAGATACCCGAAGGAGTACCTTATGTAACCGCTCTGCACGGTAATTATCCCAATCCCTTCAATCCTGAGACCAGGATCAGCTTTACATTAGGGAAAGAGAGTGAAGTAAAGATCCTTATCTATAACATCCGTGGTCAGCTTGTTAAGAGTTTATTAGAAACACGGATGCAGGATGGTCCGCATACGGTTCTCTGGGATGGTAAAGATGATCTTGGGAGATTAGTCGGAAGCGGCTTGTATTTCTATACACTACAGACTGATGATTATCGAGCTACCCGTAAGATGCTGATGCTGAAATAAAAACCAAGCTATTATTCTCTGAATTATGATGATTTTACATGTCATAAATTTCTTGACTGATAATATCTAGTACCCTTTTCAGTACAAAAAATTGTAATAGGAGTTAATTATATGAAAAAAACTACTATCTTGATCCTAGCAATCTTTCTGATCGGTTCTTGGTTGATAGCTGATGAGATAATTTTTACTACACCGGGAGGATCTTTTAGTTTACAGATCAACGAATCTTCAAGAGTTAAAGACGGAAACACAGATTCAGGTACAATTATTGACAATATTGCTTTGAAACTGGAAGAACTGGAAATCAATTATCTTACAAAATTAGGCAGAATGGATCAAACCAGAGCAAAGAAGATAGTTGAGGAGATCTTTGCCTTGCTTGTTTTACTACCAACCGACTCCAATATAAAAATCGAACAAGTTACAACTCCGACCTCAACCACGACAACTTCTACCGGTGTAAACATTAACCTTGGTATCAGTGATCCCACTTCTATTCAAGAACCAACTCCTATACCTACACCAGTAGAAAGGGTACCTCAGGAAACAAAAACCCCGATGTCTGAATCCGATTTTGAGCGTTTGATCAATAACGTCAGAGAAGAGAGTTTTTCTGATGACCAATTACGAGTGATCAGATTATCCGCAAGAAATTCTTTCTTCTCAGTTAATCAGATCGTCAGAATGATCAATGTTCTGACTTTCTCTGATGATCAGTTAGAGGCTTTAAGAATTATGTACGATAAGGTTACAGATCCTGAAAATGGTCATAGTATAATCAATGCTTTTACCTATTCTTCAGATAAGGCAGAAGCTGAGAGGATTATTAGTAAATAAAGGATTTCAGTTTAATTGTTTGATCGTCAGGTATTGAGATACTTCCTGTTGAATGAGAGCAGGAATTATCTGATACCTGACATTTTTTTATTGTAAGGTAAGAGAAAACAGCAAGGAATCATGCCCTTCCCATTCTAGATGCATTAGATAAGATAAATCAACTCTTAGATGGGGAACAGAGGGCATATCTATGTTGATCCCTGCACCTAAACCCAGTCTTTTACTGTCAGCGGTAACCAGTTCCTGAGCATATCCGATCCTTAAGATCAATTCTCTTCTTAATGGTAGTTCCAGCCCGATATGAAGATTATCCTCTATGTCATAATAAAGCCCTTTATCAATATCAAGAGCAATGATAAAATTATTCTGATGCCGGGCATAACCAAGAGCTGAAGTCACTGGTAGATTCTCACTATACTTTCCAAGTGCTGTTCCGGCATTGTTTTTGCTATCCCATTTAATATTATTTAGCAGATTCTTGAATGTTAATGAAAAATGATCCCTTTTAGTAGGTCTTACTTTGAACCCGAGATCAAGTCCATATCCGAGAGCGGAACCGGTGACCTGATGTCCAATTAAGTAATCCGGTAATGATGTGAGATCATTATTGCCAAACGAAGAATAGAATATTTTGGAACTCAATCCAATACTAACTAATTCCTCAGGAATAGAATCAGAAAAGATAAGATTCCCAATAACAGCACCATCCATTGCCACGGAAGCATAACCAACAAACTCCGACATAACATCATCACCTGAATAGTACAGACCACTTCCCAGCACTAGTCTTTTATTTAAACGATGAGCATATCCCACGTATGAATAAGAGAAGAAATCCATTAACTGCAGATGTTCCAGAGACAAACTATTCCCTTTTTTCAGATCAGCTAAACCAGCAGGATTCCAGATCGAAGCACTGGCATCATCAACAAGAGTTCTGTAAGCACCACCTAATCCCCATGCTCGAGCTCCAATGATATCTTCTATAAATGCAGCTTGCTGATTACTATCTTTAGCTTGTAGTGGTATGATAAGGAAAATGATCAAGATCAGTAAAGAGATCGATTTTTTCATGGAAACACCTCTATCACTTCACCAGTACAAAAGTAGCTATTTTTTCCTGAAAGAAATTCTCTGCTTCTGAATCACTGACTTTCAGATGAAAGAAATATCTTCCATTTTGAGCTAGACGATTAAAATCTGTCATTCCATTCCACCAGTAGATCAACTCTACGGGATCACCATAATCATCAGGTCCTCGCATGCTGTGGATTGGTTCTCTTTCCGAGATAGTTTTTACTAAATTACCACGCATATTAAAGATCCGCCCTGTTACCCAAACAAAGGTCGCTTGAGTTTCTACTTTAAAACTGATCCGTAACCCCTGACCTTGATTTTGTTCATCAAAGATATGGATCGAATGAGGGGTAAATGGATTGGGCAATAATTGCAGATTGGTTATTTCTAAGTACCTTGATTGACGATCTGATGCAAATATTGCTGTAATGATTACTAACATGATCAATAAAATCAGTGTTGGTTTTATGTTCATCTTACCTCCGATATTCTTTTGTAATCTTAGGAGCTCTTGCCAAAGACTGTCAACCTAAAAAAAGAACTTATTGATGTGGGCTGAAGTATCGCTCTAGCGAGCATTATAATACTTGATTAGCAAATGCAGGAAAAAAAGATTGATAAGTCTGATTACTTTCTGGCGTTAAATATGTCAGGTTATATAATGAGGTACTTGTCATGGAACAGAACCATAGCTCAGAGAAGAATAATATTACTTTACAAGTTTTTTCTAACCATAATTTGGTAATCAGGTGAATCAATATGAGAAATACTGCTGGATACAAATTTGTTTTATCATTGCTGTGCCTTGGCTTTTTTTGCTTGATAAAAATAACATGGCTATCAGCCTTTAATGGTAACTTGATAAATTATATTTCTTCTGATATGGGTAATATAGGTCAAGAAGAGCGACAGACAACGATCTATTACCACAATAACAGCTTAGATCAATTGTGGTATGGCACTAATCGTTGGGCTGTCAAATTTGACTTACGTACTATCGCTAGTGTTGATTCTTTTACTGTTGAAACCGTTAGCACCTATTTCCCTCAAGCCGGTAATAACTATAACATCCTGATCTATCAAGATTCTATACAGCCATTGGACTCTTTAGCAGTTAGTATAAACGATATATCAATTTCTGCTCAGGGTTGGAACAATTTTCATATACCGACTAATTTTCAGGTTACCGGAGATATATTCTGGCTTGTAATCGAGTATGATACAAATGCTACTAGCAGATATATGGCTGCATCGGCTACTGGAGGAGAACATAGCTACTTTTGGGTTCCACCAGATGACCCTATACCCGGCTATTTTGCCAATATGGCTGAGACAAATATAGTCTCTGAGCTTTTAATCTCGATATCTGGTACGATGCATTTTGATGGAAATGATCTGGAACTTTTATCTTTCGATCTTACTGGTAATCTTAATCCCGGTGCCACAGTTTTTCCGGAATTCAGAGTTAAAAACAATTCATCATCAACAGTAGATGATTTGGTCGGCATCAATATTCAACTTCATAATCCTGATCCAGAAATGCCTTCCTGGAACATAACATATCCTCTACAGTTGAACCTTGCTGCGGGAGCTGATACTTTAGTAACTGTAACAGAACCTGTATATTCATACCGTCTTCCGGGTAATCACGCTCAATTTAATCTCCAAGCTGAATTACAGTACGATGGAGATCTCTATCCTAATAATAATCTAATTAGCTATTCGTTCAATATCTTCCCCAACAACAGAGATAAATATCTGATAGAGAATTTTATCCGTTCAGATCATCAGGCAAGTATGAATATCATTAATGACCAACAAACACTGGCTGCTGATTCTTTATTTTTTTTGAATTACTTCTTTCATCCGGATGATCAACCTTATTATAGCCCAGATGCTGCTCTGCAGAAAGATTATTACCGCTTATCGGGTTATCCTTTCACTGTGATTGAAGGGAAAAGTAATATTGCCGGATATTCTGCTGAGTATTCTGATCTTGTTCTTGATATCTTAGCTGATAATTTTCCTAAAAAAACTTTCATCTCAGCATTAAGCGAAAGCGTGGAAAATACAATTGATCCCAATGATCTAGTGATCCAAGTAAGGTTTGATATGCGAAATGACAGTACATTTATTTTTGCTGATAATCTTGCTAATCTAAAGTTGTTCATTGCTTTAGTTGAAAAGAATAATCCTGATATACCCGGCTCTCATCTGATTCATCTCCATAGATACCAATCTGCCGGTGCTCTTAATCTCGGGTTTGGGTATGAAGAGAGCTTTTTCTGGGGATATAGTTTACAAACCATAGAACCAATTTATTGGGAAATTAGTGTCGAAAATTTTGCTCACTTTGATGTAGTCTATTGGCTACAGAATAGCCAAAAGAAAGACATATATTATTTGGGTAAGTGGGGACTGGATGAATTTGAGCTTGTCGTTTCGGTAGATGATGATCTTTATTCCGAAATTGTTCAACCAACAATGAGCTTATTCCCCAATCCTCTCACAAAAAATGATCTTTTGATGTTTCACTTTGAAGGGACAAAGTCAACCCAAGAGATAAATGTTAAAATCTATAATATCAAGGGTCAATTGGTAAAAGAATTGTCTGACAAGGTACAAGATTCGAAAACAGAGATGAAATGGGACGGGATTGCAGCTAACGGAAGAGATATTGGTAGTGGTATCTACTTTGTAAAAGCAGATTTTCATGATTTCCAAGGTCATAGATTCTCTTTATATCAGAAATTTGTTGTATTGAAGTAGAAACCGTTAATGCGTACAGTTAATATTCTTAATCGCCGCTATACCGAATTGACAGGAGTAATCCATAACCATAGTAACTCATCATACGACTGCGATGTTACTCTCGATACTATCCTGCAGGCAGCAATAAAGAACCGGCTTGATTATCTCACTATTAATGATCATCATGCTTTACCCGATGAAGAAGAAATCAAACGATCTTTGCATAAGTTCAAAGAAGAAAGGGCTTATGAACCCTTCTTATTAGCAGGGGCTGAACTAAACGATTCTGAGGAGTATCATCATCTCTTGACTTTCGGTAGTAAATTCCATGAAAATAATAGATCTACCGAAGAATATATTGATCTGATAAAGAATGAGGATGGAGTGATCTTCGCCGCTCATCCATATGAGAAACGAGTTTGTAAAGACTATCCGCTTTATATTTGGGCAAAGATCGATCTTTTGGAAAAAGTAGATGGATTGGAGATCTGGAATTATTCATCAAGTTGGCTCTCCAAACTACATCCTCGACGTAATGGAATATTTCTTCTCCTTTTCCCTAACTGGTTTGTTAGAAATCCTTTTCGGGAAAACCTTATTCTTTGGGATAATCTAAACAATAAAGGTCTCAGAATCGCTGCTATTGGTAGTACAGACGCTCACGGTACTAATTACAAAGCACTCTTTTTCCGATTTAGAATTTTAACTCATAAATTCCTGTTCCGTACAATTAGAACTAATGTTCTTCTTAGCGAAGATGTTAAACTGAGTAATGACAGCATTCTTAATGCCCTGAAGAATGGCAATAGTTATGTTGTTAATTATACATTAGGCAATCCATACAATTTTTATGCAGCTATAGCTAATGATGCTGGCGATGGTGTAAGTTTCGGAGAAGAAATTGAATGGCAAAAGAATCTGAAGTTTTTTTACATGTTACCAAAAAACTGTTCCGTTAAGCTCTATAAAGATGGCTATGTTCAAGCTCAGCAAAATAATAGCTACGGATCATTCTCGATCACTTCATCAGGGTATTATCGGCTTCAGATAGAACGTTTCGGAGCAAGCTGGATAATTACCAACAATATATATGTGATAAAAAATAGCAATAGTTAGATTTTTAATCTGATTTCTGATAAAATGTCATTCAAAGAATCGTTCTTTCAGCAAGCTTATGAATTAGCAGAACAGGGACGGGGTAAATGCGGGATCAATCCCTTTGTTGGGGCTTTATTGGTAAAGGATAACCGCATAATCGGATCAGGTTTTACCCAAAAATGTGGCAAGAACCATGCTGAAATTGAAGCTATCCTTAATGCTCGAGAATCTACTGCCGGTGCAGAGTTATATGTTACTTTAGAGCCCTGTTGTCATCAAGGTAGAACTCCACCATGTACTGACGCAATTATTAAAGCAGGAATAAAAAAAGTTTATGCTGGCATAATTGACCCCAATCCTTTAGTAAGCGGAAAAGGTTTTGAGAAATTAAGAGCTGCCGGTATCGAAGTTCAGGATGGCTTTTGGCAGCAGAAGATCGAGAAGCAACTGGAATATTACTTAACATACCGGCGAAAGAAGAGACCTTTCATATTTATGAAAAATGCAGTTTCACTCGATGGAAAGATCGCAACTGATGCTGGTGATTCCAAGTGGATAAGTTCTACCGAGTCTCGTGAATATAGCCACCTTTTACGCAGAGAAGCAGGAGCTATAATCACAGGGATTGATACTGTACTCAGTGACGACCCACTTTTGAATGTACGGTTGGATGGTAAATCAGAACCGATACTGAGGATTATCCTGGATAGTCGGTTAAGAATTCCTTTAGAATCAAAGATCGTTACCACAGCACAAGAAATCCCAACCATTGTTTTTAAAAGTGAGGATCATACTGATTATAATACAGAGCAAATGCTTACCTTAAAGGGAGTGCAAGTAAAGTCACTTCCGGCAGTTAATTATGAATACCTCTCTCTCCCAGCTCTTATAGAAGAACTGAATAAATTGGAATTACCGGTCCTTATGATCGAAGCAGGACAGAAACTTTGCAGCTCTTTTCTGAGAGCCGGGTTAGTCGATAAGATATATTACTTTATCTCTCCTAAGATTTTAGGTGGGAAAAATTCGGTCTTTGATGAGTTAGGTATTGACACTCTTGCTGAAGCAATCAATATCAAGATTGACAAAGTAGAAACAGTAGGAGATGATCTACTCATCATCGGATATATCATGAAGGAATAATTCAAATAGAAAGACAAGTATAACAATAATTGCTTTATTATGTATACGTAAATTGTTGACTTATTTAGTTTTTGGCGGACTTTAACTATTTAAAAATCTTAAGAGGTGCTAAAATGATAAAGTATTTTATGCCAACCAAGATCTTTTGGGGAAAAAATTGCCTGCAAGAATCAGGAGAATTTCTAAAAAAAATTGGTACCAAACCTTTAATTGTTACCGGAAGAAGCTCTGCTCAACTTTCAGGTGCCTTACCTGAACTAATGCAGATATTATATACTCTAGATTTTACTTTCCATCATTACGCAGAGATCGAAGAAAATCCCGAATTAGAAATAATTCATAAAGGAGCTGAAATCTTTAAAGCACAAAACTGCGATTTCGTAATAGGCATTGGTGGCGGAAGTCCTATAGATGCAGCAAAAGCAATCTCAGTTATTGCTGCGAATAACCTGAAAGAAAGAGAGATCTATGAAGCAGAGAAGATAAAGAACGCTTTCCCTATTATAGCCATCCCAACAACTTCAGGAACAGGTACAGAAGTCACCCCTTACAGTGTAGTTTCAGATAGAGAGCAAAAGAAGAAAGCAGGTTTTGGTAATCCTCTCATGTTTCCTGCACTAACTTTTTGTGACCCTAAATACACTTTCAGTTTACCGGAAAAAGTGACTATTGATACGGCCTTAGATGCCTTAAGTCACCTACTGGAAGGCATTTATTCTAAAAAACGCTGCGATTTCCTTTTTCCACTTATTTTCAACGGTATTAAAACCATCATTGATAATCTGCAACCTACTTTGAGTGATCCAAAGAATTTTTACTTCCGTGAAAAATTGATGTCTGCTTCTTTATACGGTGGTTTTGTCATTGCTCAAAGCAGCACCACTCTGCAACATTCGATTGGTTATCCTTTAACAACACATTATGGACTGTCTCATGGTTTGGCAAATGGAATAGTTATGCAACAAATAATGGAATTATATCATCCTGCTATTGAAAATGAGTTGATCTCTCTCTTCAGATATCTTGGTATGTCACGAGACACCTTTTATCATTGGTTGAATAAATGGCTCCCCAAGACAAAGCTCAATCTTCCTGAAGATTTTATAGAACACGCATCCATTGAAATTATGGGAAGCAGAAATATGGCACAGAACACTCTAAAAATATCTCAAGATGAGATCAAAGCTATCCTCCACAGATTATAGCTATTAGATGACTATAACTAATCGTAACTACATTTAACTATTTTATCAATAAGAAGTTAAGCATTGCTGTTGTCGTAGCTGTTCTGTATGAAATGAACTCCTGGCATTTAAACAATATCCATTGCTTACCATAAGGAAGGAGCGTAGTCGGATGGTGGCCGACTACGCTCCTCCCTTATGGTAGATCATAGTTATATATTTGTTAATTGATCAGTTGGTAAGATGATAGGGAATGACTAATCTAATTTTGTTCAATCTAAGTAGTTTTGATTACTTTGTATGATCTAACTTTTTTTTACACGCTATACATCTATCAATGGTGTAGGTTTGTTCTGAAAGGAGACATTGATCTTTGTTTGAGCTTTGATGTTGTTTATGAAGTTATTCATAAGGTCTTCAACTATGGCGGGGTGGTTGTTCTCTTCACTTAAGTGGGCTAGAATTATGTTGCGTAGACCGGAATGAAAAATCTGGGTTAGAACTCCAATTGCCTGATCATTAGAGAGGTGTCCGTTAATACTTTTAATGCGTTGTTTAAGTGGCCATGTGTATGGTCCTTCCATCAACATTCTCATATCGTGATTACTCTCCAAGATCAGAGTAGTAGAGTTTTTGAGCTTTTCGAGCAGCATCTGAGAACTGAAACCAAGATCAGTCGCCATTCCTAATTTACGATCAGGGTCTCCGATTTTCCGGATAGTAAAATTACAGGCATCAATAGCATCGTGGGAAGAGGGAAAGGGATGAACTTCCAGATCACCGATCTCGAGATAATCACCTGCTCTGAAAAAAATTATGTCGGAATCTACTCTCTCAAAGCGTCTTAAAGAAGCAGAGTAGGTAAGTTCTGTAATATAGACAGGGATCTTTAACTTGCGGCAGATAACTCCGACACCTTGTATATGATCACTATGTTCATGACTGATCACAATCCCTTTGATTCTTTCATGGGAAAGTGTTAAATGTTGCAGGGCTATTTGTGTCTGTCGCCAGCTTAAACCTGCATCGAAGAGTAGTTCGGTCTCTTCTGTTCTGACAAGAATACAATTCCCTTTGCTGCCACTCGCTAATACTGCTGTTTGAAACATAGGTACTCTTATGAGTTATTCATCTTCTTTATTAATATAGATATATCTATTGTTTAGTTTATCATACTCAGTCCATTCGGCATTCTCGTCCTGTACGGCATTTATCAGTTGCATCACACCGGTAGTTTGGGCATCGAGATTGTCAGCATAATGAAGTACAACTGCTTCAATAGTCTGTGGTAATCTAACTGCCCCCTTTTCGTATTCACCGTGATGGGAGAGAATAAGATGTCTGATTTTCATTAATAACTCGTCCGGAAAGGCATCGATATTGGCAGCTTTCTTGGTAACAATTTCATCAGCGATACTTATGTGCCCTACCAATCGACCGATGTTAGTAAAATCAATGGCAGCTTTCATATTATATTCATGAACTTTGCCGATGTCGTGTAATAAAGCACCGGTTATTAAAATATCTTTGTCAACTGGATAGTGATGAGCAACAAAGTCACAGATAATTGCCACGGCTATGGTATGCTCTAATAAACCACCGGCGTAATTATGATGCCAATTCTTGGCAGCAGGCGATTTGATAAAATCTGCCAGAAATTCCTGATCCTCAAAGATAGAAAGGAGAAGTTTCTTGAGAAACTCGTTGCCAATACCGTTGATATAGGCAAAGAGATTATCAGCCAACTGGTTGATATCTTTAGAGGTAGTAGGGATAAAATCCTTTAATTCGTATTCATTCTCTTCAGCAACCCTGAGATTATTAATTGCGATCTGTAGTTGTCCCTTGTAATCCTTTACCATGCCCTTGATCTTAATGATATCTCCCTCTTCAAAAAGCTCATTGCTCTGCTGGGCATTAGTCCAGATGTATCCATTAACCGAACCCCCTTCATCTCCTAATCTCATCCGAATGTAGAAGTCCTTTACACCCTGTTTTAGCTCTTTCTCCTGTACAAGAAAGTAGCTGACGATATCTCTTCCCAGATATTGGGGTAATTCACGAATGGTTATTCTTTCCATCTTTGTTTCCTAACTTTATTTGTTTAACTTTTTATTAAAGCTGAAGTTAAGGCATATTTCTGCCTGTTCTTCCTTCTTGATCAATAAAGTATTCTAGCTCTTAGTTTGACCCTTAATTCGATCAATGTTCTTTTGTGCTAATTCAGATTGAGGATCTATTTCCAGGCACTTTTCCAAGAGTTGCAAAGCATCTTCCTGCTTACCCTCTGCTTCATAGATGACAGAGAGATTATTCAAGACATTGATATCATCATTCTTCTTCTGTAATAATTCTTGGTAGAGTTTCTTGGCAATCTCATATTTTTGGAGCATCTGATAGACAAGAGCCAAATTATATTTATATTCATAGAACTCGGGATCAAGTTCCACTGCGGTTAAATAATGAGCCAAAGCCGTAGCATAATCTTTCATCAATAAATAATACAAACCATTTAGATAATGCAAATCAGGAGAATCGATAAGGATTTCTTGATATTTGTCGAGATATTGTTTTGCTTTTGTCATTTCCTGTTGAGAGATATATCCCGAGATGAGGATGATGGCTTCTCTTTCTCCATAATAGAAAGTCGGGCTGCCAATAATAAGCTCCTTAACGAGCCATTTACTCTCTTTGATCCCCAAGGTCACTGTTAGATCATACTTATTGTTGATTTCAAAATAGACCAATGCCTCTTTTCTGTTCTCAGAAATAGCAGAGATCAGTAGATGATGGTTAGAGATCATTTTTAATAACCGATTATTTTGACGCCGGGAGATGTAGTTGTTGTTATAGAGTTCCTCATTATACTTGTCTTTTCCGTATAAGTATTTAATGGATTCGTTCCAATCATGAGCTATGAGTGAATCAATATAATTTTCAGCAACTTTTTCATATTCTATCTGATTTCGTAGATTTTCTTTGGCTTTTGCTGTTTGTTCATTCAAATCATTATTGTTGGTGAATTCGATTTTTAACTTCTTTTCTAAATATCTTTTAGGCAAGATGAGATATTCCCTGACAGCTGATAAGTAATTGATCAGGGATTGCTTACCCTCTTTAGTTTCAGTCAATTCAAGCGGTATCTGTCCGGCAAAACTTTCAGCTGGAGTTGCACACCAAATATCAAAGAATCGCTTTGTTAGATCACTTAATTCCTTTATAGAATCTACTTTTGCCTTCTTGGGTATCTCTGTAAAGATTGTTGTTCCTTCTTCCTGTATTATGTAGGCACATTCATTAGGACATTTACGATCTGTCCGCATACCATTACAGCATATCCAGCAAATATCTTTCCCCTTTCTTGGACAATAGCGCTGTGCCCGATAATTATCACAGAGTTTACAAATTTTGTGTGCTTCGGCAATCTTTATACTCAAATCGGTTTACCTCTTTTTAAGTTTAATTCTTAATCTTCTTCGTCCATTAATTGCGGCATTCTCCGTTTGAAGGTTGAATTTCTATATAAATTCAGTACCTTTCTGACATCATTTTCACTAAAACCTTGTAGAACTATATCTTCCGGTGCAGCATTCTTATCAAACAGGAGATATAAGATCTCATCCAGGATATCATAACTAAGTCCGATCTCATCTTCGTCTGTTTGTCCATTCCAGAGATCAGCAGAGGGGGCTTTTTCGATCAATCTCTTATCTAATTTCAAATGAGCAGCTAATTGACGGACTTCAGTCTTGTAAAGATGTCCTATCGGTTCAAAAGCACAGGCATTATCTCCGAATTGTGTTGTATAGCCGATCAGAAGCTCAGATCGGTTACCTGTACCAACAACAAGAGCATCATGAGCTGCAGAGAAATCGTACAGAATACACATCCTGATCCGAGCCATGAAGTTTCCTCTTCTGATTAGAGATGCATCCGGTTCATACTCAGAGAAATAGTAATCTACCAGTTGGGTGATACTGATCATTTCATGGTTGATCTGAAGTTTTTCTGCCAGATTCAGCGCATCATGCACATTTGCCGTCTTTGTAGTACGAAAAGGTAATATAATCGCATGGACATTACTACTACCCAATGCTTCGGCACTTAAAGCAGCAATAACAGAAGAGTCGATCCCCCCTGATAAACCTAAGACAACCTTATTTTTGCCGGCTTTGGTAACGTAATTTCTGATAAACTCGATAATTTTAGTCTTCTCTTGCTCTAAATCAATTTCTCTCATAACTTACTTTTTCTCTTAAAATTCTTCCTGATAGGGGTGACAGATTATCTTTAAAATATGTGAATCAATCATGTTCTTGCTCTGTTTCGGCTCTATTAATACTGCAGTATCAGGTATCTCGTTGGTACCGGCAATTGAAATTACCAGTGAACCGGTTGGGATGAACTTTTTGTCTACTGCCCAGACAGCATTCTCGATACAATGTTTCAGGCTCTCAGGAAGATTTGCTAGAGTTGCAGCCATTACTTCCATAGGAAATAGTGTCCGGTATCGCTGAGAAGAAGAATGATGTGCTTCATTGATCAAGTGTTTCCCTTTAAGAAGCTTGATATTCTTGTTCTCTAAATCCTGCTGTAAGGCAATGAATTCGTCATTTGATAATTCTTGGTATTCCGGACTCAAGACAAAGAGAGTGGTAATTTCAGGAAACAGAAAACTCTCAGCTAACTCTGGTTTAGAAGATGCAACAATGAGATATTCCGGATGAGATATACCGATTTCCTTCTCAACTTCCTTTAATAGTTGAGGCAGTATAGGTTGACTCGGATCTAACAGATAGTCCATTTAAGTAGTATTGTTTATTTAAGGCGAATTTCTAAGCCAGCTCTAAGACCGATACCGGACATTTTTACTTCATCCCAGGTGATCCCCAAAGCATCTTTTTGAATGTTCTTTTTCATTACTCCACCGTTGTAAAACCCTTCTCCATAAACATTGATATTCGTACTAAGGGGATACTTTGCTCCTAATTGGATCATCCAGTTGAAGCCATTATAAAAATTAACTTCATCAATCGCCTCGCTAGGTGATTCATCTTCATCACCTGCAGCAACAAAAACTTTCTCCCAGAGAAGTCCCCAACCTAAACCGACACCTCCATAAGGAATAACAGGAAGATCAGCCGGTATTCCGACTTTCAAGGTCGCCATTAAGGGAAGATAATATGTAGTCAAATCGGAACCGACTATTCTCGGTTCAACATCTAATCTATCAGTTTCTGCAGGAACATTTATAGTTTTCATTTCTCGGTCATTGCTGTAATAGTAATCAAGCCCTAGACCCATTTCCACAATATTATCGACGTTATATCCTAAAGATAAACCCGGAAAGATGCCGGTCTTCGCTCCCGAGGGAGCCAGAAAACCCAAACGGACATTCAAGCTCTGAGAAGCAAACAGAGCGGGTATTAAAAAGATGCTCAATGCTAAAATCAATAAACTTCTTTTCACAAAACCTCCTTGATTTTGAAAAGAAAAAGAGTAAGGACAACCAATGGTAATCCTTACTCTGAGGGTCGATTATTTATTTACTTGAAAAGTTTTATCGCCGCTTTGAAAGAAAGCTACTATTTGCTTAGCTGCTGCTATACCGGCATTAATATTTGCCTCTTCAGTCTGAGCACCCATTTTTTTAGGGGTGAAGAAATAACGACCTTCATATTTAGTAGCAATCTCTTCTTTTACTTCAGGAGCTATATCGGATGCGTATTTAAAATCAGGTCGGGTCTCAAACATTTGTAACAGACAATGTTCGGAGATAACTTCGGCTCTCGCTGTATTGATCAAAGCCGCTCCTTTCTTCATTTTAGACATTAGATTAGAATTGATTGAACCAACGGTGTCTTTAGTTTTCGGTAAATGTAACGATATGTAGTCGCAACTGCTGTATAATTCTTCTACTGTTTTTAGCGGCTTAATCCCCTCTTTAACAATGACATCTTCAGGAACAAAAGGATCATAAGCATAGATATCCATGCCAAACCCTTTTCCTATTAGCGCCACATATTTTCCAACATTACCATAAGCGTGAATACCTAGCTTCTTGCCGCGTAACTCTGTGCCACTCTTACCTGTGTAACCTTTACGTGCTAAATATAGCATCATACCGAAAGCTAATTCCGCTACAGCATTGGAATTCTGACCCGGGGTGTTCATTACTACTATCTGTTTCTTGGTTGCCGCTTCCAGATCAACGTTATCATAACCTGCTCCGGCACGAACTATTATCTCCAGATGAGGAGCTCTCTCTATGACTTCCGCAGTCATCTTGTCACTACGTACAATAACGGCATTAATATCAGACAGAGCATTAATTAGCTCTTCTTTTTCCTGATAATTTTCCAACAATACAAGCGAATATCCGGCATTACTGATGATCTTGCTGATTTCATCAATAGCTGCCTGTGCAAACGGCTTTTCCGTAGCTACTAAGATTTTCTTAGACATGGTTCCTCCAAGGTTTTTATTTGTATTCATTATCTTAATCTTTGTTTTTTTGGTCAAGTATATTGTTGTTTCAAAAATAGGTGTCAGTTGTTAGGTGTTAGGTGCCAAGAAATTAAGAAATCTTATATGATTTCAACCTGTCTTTTGTCCTATATAAAACCGTTTGAAGAGATTAGAAATAGCTTCTTAAATACTATAACATCAGAATTCCTCTATTTGCTATGCTTATTTTTTCTTTTGGCTAAAATCTATCTCCTAAGACCTAAAACCTATCTATTCGCTTTGCTTGACAAAAACAGAGAGCTATATTTTCAAGAACATAATTAAAAACATGAATAAGGAGTTCTTTATGCCATACATATCCAATACAGATAAAGAACGGCAAAAGATGCTGCAGGATATCGGTGTTTCTTCCTTTGAAGAGTTAATTGCTAACATCCCCGAACAATTCCGTAAGACAGCAGCAATGAATTTAGAGGAGCCCTACTCAGAATGGGAAATCAGCAAGAAGATTGCCCGTCTTGCCGATAAAAACATTTCAACCTGTAAGGTTAATTCTTTCTTAGGTGGTGGAATTTATGATCATTATATTCCCGCGGCAGTTGATCATATAATTCTCAGACCGGAGTTTCATACCTCATACACACCCTATCAGGCAGAGGTCAGTCAGGGTACTTTGCAACATATTTATGAATTTCAAACACTGATCTGTGATCTTACCGGCATGGAGATCGCTAATGCCAGTATGTATGATGGTGCTTCTGCAGCAGCTGAAGCGATCCTTATGGCTGTAAGAAAAAACAGAAGAAAAAAAGCAATCATTGCTGGTACAATCAATCCTACCTATCTGGAAGTTATCAAATCGTTTGTAACCGGTATAGGTATTGAACTGGTAATTGTTCCAGTTAAAGACGGACTTGTTAGCTATGGCGAATTAGAAAACCTGATAGATGATCAGACCAGTTGCGTAGTCATGCAGACCCCAAATTTCTTTGGCAACATAGAAGATGCCTTTCGTATCGAAGAGGCGATCAGAAAAGTAAACGATGTTCTATTTATTGTAGCCGTTGATCCGATATCGTTGGCTGTCATGAATGCTCCGGCGGAATACAATGCTGATATCGTGGTCGGCGAAGGGCAGGCATTAGGAAATAGCCAGTTTTATGGTGGTCCTCTATTAGGTTTTTTTGCCACTAAAATGAGTTTGGCAAGATTAATGCCGGGCAGAATTTCTGGTGGTACAACCGATAAAGATGGCAACAGGGCTTATGCTCTGACATTACAAGCAAGGGAACAACATATCCGCCGTGAAAAAGCAACATCAAATATTTGTAGCAATCAATCATTGTGTGCTTTAGCTGCAACTGTATATATGTGTTTGATGGGGAAAAGCGGTTTAGCTGAAGTAGCACGCCAATCAACAACCAAAGCTCACTATCTGGCTTCGGAAATAGCTAAAATATCCGGATTTGAACTAATGTTCAAGGCACCGTTTTTCAAAGAATTTGTCGTTAAGACCCCTGTCAAACCGGAAATAATTAACAAGAAACTCCTACCTCAAGGTATTTTCACCGGTTTAGATATGGAACGTTACGGTTATGCCAACGCTATGATGATTGCCGTTACAGAGAAAAAGAGTAAAGCAATGTTAGATGAGTTCGTAAATGCTCTGAAGGAGGTTAACAATGGCTAAGACGATCTTTGAAAAACACTCTCCGGGAAGAAAGGGATATACCCTGCCAAAAAATGATATTGATCTGACATTATCCGACTGTATTCCTCAGAAATATCAACGTCAACAAAATTTAAAAATGCCTGAGGTTAGTGAACTAGATGTTATGCGGCACTTTATTGAGCTGAGCAATATGAATCATTGTATTGAAAAGGGTTTCTACCCACTCGGTTCCTGTACTATGAAGTATAATCCCAAACTGCATGAGACACTCGTTCGTAATTGCGGTTTTATGAATATCCATCCCATGCAATCACCAGATACAGTGCAGGGTGCTTTAGAGATCATGTATGAATTGCAGAAAGATCTCGCTGAAATATCCGGCTTTGCTGCTGTATCCTTGCAGCCTGTTGCCGGTGCTCAAGGAGAATTTACCGGATTAAAGATCATCCAGGCATACCACCAGCATAAAGGGAATACCCATAAAAATAAGATCATTATGCCCGATTCTGCTCACGGTACTAATCCGGCAAGTGCTACTCTGGTTGGATATGAGACGATCCAGATAAAATCGGACAGTAAGGGAAGAGTAGATCTTGCTGCACTAAAAGAACTTGTCGACGATAGTGTAGCCGGTTTTATGCTCACAAATCCTAATACTCTGGGATTATTTGAGACCCAATTCAAAGAAATCGCCGAAATTATTCATCAAGTTGACGGTCTTATGTACCTTGACGGTGCTAATCTTAATGCTCTACTTGGTATAGTCAAACCGGGACAGATCGGTTTCGATGTTATGCATTTTAACCTGCATAAAACTTTTACTACTCCGCATGGAGGAGGTGGTCCGGGCTCCGGTCCTGTTGGTGTTACATCAGAACTTGCTGAGTATCTCCCTTATCCCCTAGTTAATAAAGATAATGAGAGATATATCCTCGATGATAGTATACAAGAAACATCTATTGGTAAAGTTCATAGTTATTATGGTAATTTCGGGGTTTATGTCAGAGCTTACATTTATATCAAGATGCTCGGTGAAGAAGGATTGAAAAGAGTATCACAGAACGCTATTATTAACGCCAATTATCTTCTTGCAAAACTAAAAGAACACTATTTTGTCCCCTATCCGAGTTACTGTATGCACGAGTTTGTAGCCAGTGGTAAATGGCAGAAAGAAAAATATGAAGTAAAAACACTGGATATAGCCAAACGGCTTCTCGATAAGGGATTTCATGCTCCAACAGTATATTTCCCCCTTATCGTGCCGGAAGCCCTAATGATCGAACCAACCGAAACTGAGAGTTTGGAAACATTGGATAACTTTATCAAGGCAATGCTGGAAATTGCCGAAGAAAGTGAGAAGGATCCAGATAAGGTTAGAACTGCTCCTCTTAAGACGCCGGTAAAGAGAGTTGATGATGTTAAAGCTGCTCGGGAACTAGATGTGAAATTTGATTGGTAATGTCCTTACGGTTGTTAAAAAAAATTATAAAAAAAACCCGCTAATTCTCAGAATTAGCGGGTTTTCGTTAAGTCTAATTACTATAAATCTGAGAATGGATTATCTTCAGGTACTTCCTGTACATTCTTAACATACTTTTTCCAGTCCTGTTTTTCTCTACTACGAGAGTCTCCTGATGGTCTATACTCTGCTGTAGATGGTGCCATATCCAAAGGTTCCAGAGAAATTCTTCTCTTTTGTTTATCTATTTGCTGAACCCTAAGATTGACTGTTTTTCCAACATCTTCTTCCCCATATTTTACACTACCTCTGGTAATTTTCGATTTTGGCAATAAACCCGTGAGACCTTCTTGAATTCGAACAAATACGCCGAAATTTGTAATACTCTCAACAACTCCTTCTATTTCGTCTCCTTCTTTTACATTATCATCAATAAAATCCCATGGATCTTCCTTTAGGGCTTTTAATGACAGAGAAATTTTACGTTCATCTCTGTTTATTTTTAT
This sequence comes from Candidatus Cloacimonadota bacterium, assembly GCA_019429305.1. Classification (NCBI taxonomy): domain Bacteria; kingdom Pseudomonadati; phylum Candidatus Cloacimonadota; species Candidatus Cloacimonadota bacterium. Next base: position 73,004 of record JAHYIR010000007.1, on the reverse strand, counting down.
TATCTGTGCTTCAACAAAGTCACCGACACTTACTACTTCAGAAGGATCATTTACCCTGCTGCCCCGTAATAATTCGGAAATCGGGATCAATCCTTCCACACCGGGTTTGATCTCACAGAAACTGCCAAAAGATTCGTTACGTAAAATGCGGCATTTGACAATGTCATCTTCTTTAAGATCTTCTAATGCCTTAATCATAGGATCAGGTTGTAGTTCTTTCATACTGAGGGCTATTTTTTCTCCATCTATGCCTATCACCTTGACTTTTATCTCTTCGCCAATCTTGACTACATCTCGTGGATTATCTACCTTTATCCAAGATATTTGCGAAATATGGAGCAAACCATCAATTCCACCCAGATCAACAAAAGCACCAAATTCAGCTATCCTACTAACAATACCTGTAAAAACAGCACCTACTTCCAGTTTCTCCATCGTCTCTTTCTTCATCTCTTTCAGATCTTTCTCTAAGAGAGCCTTGCGTGACAATACTATATTACGCATGTCAGAAGATATTTCTGTAATCTCGAAATCATAATAATGACCGATCATAGTCTGCGGATCTGATATATATCTTATATCTGCCTGTGAAAATGAGCAGAAAGCTCTGGTACCTAAAATCTCAACAGAAAAGCCACCCTTGACTGTGCTGATCATCTTTCCCTTTACCGGCACCTTTTTCTCGTAAGCTTCACGTAAAAAGCCTTTATCTACATACTTACGATTGAGACTCTTGGAAATTACTATTTCTGAATCTGTCTTTTTAACTACAAATCCTCGTAACTCATCACCTATCTCAACTTTTAACTTACCGGTCTTGGTCTCATATTCATCGCGCTCGGCATAAGCTTCATTTTTGCCACCTAAAGATACAAAGATGTAGTTGTCATTGATAGCAATAACTTTACCAGTTACTACATCACCCTCTACTATCTTACTTGTATCGATAAAGGTGGTCTCAAGCATCTGCTCAAAATCCTCTTTGGCTTCTTCTTGTGACGGGTTTTCTTCTACCTCGTCGGTTTTTGTTTCTTCTTCGGTTACTTCTTCAGTTACCTTTTTGTCTTGCTTTTCCTTTTCTTCAAATGCTGCTGGCATTACAACCTCTTTATATTTACATTAGTTTGGAAAACCACTATTTTTATCGAAGTTGCCTTGTCCAGTTTTATTTCACTTTTCTCAAGCAACCATCAATATTGACTGATACAGATAATACAAACATATCAATTGATAACTGATGATTTGGAACTCCATCTAAAAGGCTCTCGCTTAAGTTGTATTGCTGGAACCTCGAAAAGATGCAGTGAAAGTATAATTTTTGTTGACAACAATTTAGTTGGCTAACTAATATGCTTTGTATGAATAAATTTTTGTTTTTCAGTATTTTTTGCATAAGATTGAATTAAATTCGATATAGAGGAGTCTATAATGAAAAAATTTGGATTACTTTTCCTATTGATCTTCAGTATAATATCCCTGCTTTTTGCTGAAGAGGTTGTTATTAATCAAAATCCGTTTAATGTTGAGTTAATTAGTTCAGATTTTGATAAAACTATCATCGATTATTCATTTGGTCGTTTTATTAGGCATGCCGTTGAGATTGAAGGTGAAGAATTTTTTCATATCAATCTCCAAAGTGAAGCTAACCTCTTAGAAAAGGGTGTACCGGAGCTACCTCATATATCCCGGAGTATTATTATCCCGGATTACGCTCTAACCGATGTAAGAGTTATTGCGAGTGATTATGTTGACCTTTTGCTGGATATTGCTCCATCAAAAGGTAACATTCTGCGTAATCAAAATCCGGATGAAGTTCCATATACCTTTGCTGATGTTTATGAAAAGAATGCTTTCTATCCTGAACAACTCACTGAATTGTCAGAACCGTATATCTTACGTGATTTTCGTGGTCAGGTAGTCAGGGTCTTTCCCTTCCAATATAATCCGGTGACAGGTGTTTTGCGTGTGTACCATAGAATAACAGTAGAAGTCAACAACATTGGAACTGATACCCGTAACGTTAAATATCGTCAGAGAGACGGCTATACAAGAGAGTTTGAGTATATTTATAGAAACCGCTTTCTTAACTTTTCCACAAATCGTTATACTCCCCTTGAAGAACAGGGGAGAATGATCGTCATTGCTTTTGATTCCTTTGTCGATGCAACAATGCCCTATGTTAATTGGAAGAATCAGAAGGGTATTCCGACAACCATATATCCTGTATCAACTATTGGTACTACTGCTACAGCAATTATGAATTTCGTTGAAGACCAGTATGATCTTAATGATGGATTAACTTTCCTTCAGTTAATCGGAGATGCTGCCCAGATTCCTACGTTTACAGTAGAAGGTGGTGGTTCCGACCCCTCTTATTCTCTACTTGAGGGAAATGATAACTACGGTGATATTTTCGTAGGTAGATTCTCTGCAGAAAATGTAGCTCAGGTACAAACTCAGGTCGCCAGAACAATCCACTACGAAAGAGATATGACTACAGCCGATACATGGTTGAGAAATGCCATGGGTGTAGCCTCCAACGAAGGACCTGGTTATGATGGATTATATGATCATCAACACTTGGATGTTATTCGCACTCAGCTATTAAATTACAACTATATCCATGTTGATGAGTTTTATCAGCCAAGTGCCACTGCTACAATGGTAACAAATGCTGTTAATGCCGGACGAGGTTTTGCTAATTATACCGGACATGGCTCAAATACTTCCTGGAGTACTACAGGTTTTTCAAACACTCATGTAAATGCTTTGACTAATGACTATAAACTTCCATTTATCTTGTCAGTTGCCTGCGTAAATGGTAATTTTACTGCCACAACCTGCTTTGCTGAAGCATGGTTAAGAGCTACTAACGGAAATGCTCCTACCGGTGCCATAGCTATGTATGCTTCATCAGTTAACCAAGCCTGGGTACCACCCATGGCAGCACAAAGAGAAGTAGCCAATTTGCTCGTTGCTGATGCTAAAACTACTATCGGTGGACTTTTCTTTAACGGTTCTTTCTTTATGATAGAATTATTTGGAACGAGTGGAGCAAATGAGTTTAAGAATTGGCATATTTTTGGTGATGCTTCTCTGCAAGTTCGTTCCAATACTCCGCAACCAATGACTGTTACCTATAATAATGCCATTCCAGTAGGAGCAAATACATTGCAGGTTAATACCGGAGTCGCTAATTCATTAGTATCATTAACAACACCAGAATATGAGATTCTCGCTTATGGATATACTAATAGCAGTGGTGTAATAACCCTTAGCATGGCAAATCCGCCAACAGAACCAGTTACTTTGACCCTGACAGCAACTGCTTACAATAGGGTTACTCATGTCGGTTCCGTAGAGGTCTTACCAGCAGAAGGACCCTATGTTGTTTTAGATAACTATTCCTTAAGTGGTAATCAAGCTCATACTCCACAATACAACGAAATGATCAATTTCACTGTTACTCTCAGCAATGTCGGTGTTGATCCTGCACCAAGTGTTTCAGCTACTTTGAGCACTAGCTCAGATGGTGTTACTATAATTGACAATATAGAAAACTTCGGTACTATAGCTGCCGATGGTTCAATAACCAGACCGAACGCCTTTACCATTGAAACTGCAGATAATCTTATAGATCAGACAACACTAAACTTTACCTTGGATGTTACCTCAGGAACAGATAACTGGTCTTACGATTTCAGCTTTAATGTCAATGCTCCTAATCTTGAGGTAAGTCATCTTCAGATCCAAGATCCACTACCAGGTGGTAATAATAATGGTAGATTAGATCCCGGTGAAACAGTTTCCATGGTTTTTACTATAGATAATATAGGAGAGGCTGCATCTCAAGCAGGCACAGCGACATTATCGGTAAATAATCCTCTTGTCGGCATATCAACACCTGTCTATAATATTACAGCAATTTCTCCCGGTGCTAATATTCAAACTATCTATACAGTAACCGTTGATGAAAGCATCAATCCGGGTACTGTTGTTGAGTTTACTAAAACAATTGATTATGGTGCTTATACTACTGTGTATTATCGCTATATACCGGTAGGTTTGGTCTTAGAAGATTTCGAAACGGGTGATTTCAGTTCGTTCCCTTGGGAGTTTGCTGGAAATGCTGATTGGACTATTGTCACAGATAATGTTTATGAAGGTGAATACTCAGCCAAATCGGGCACAATAACCCACAGCCAAAGTACTTCGATGGAAGTAACCTTAAATATTGCAGCTAATAGCGAGATCAGTTTTTATCGCAAAGTATCTTCAGAATCCGGTTATGATTATCTCCGCTTCTTCATTGATGGAGTACAACAAGCCCAATGGTCGGGAGAAGTTGACTGGTCTGAGGTATCTTTCCCCGTCAATGCCGGAGAGAGAACCTTACGCTGGACCTATATGAAAGATGGTTCTGTTAGTGCCGGATCCGATTGTGCTTGGGTAGATTATATTGTCTTTCCGGAAATATTACCACAAGATTCTCCACGCAATTTGGTAGCTGCTGCAGGTAACGGTTATGTCAATCTATCCTGGTCTCCTCCTGTTGATGGAGTACCATTATCTTATAATCTTTACAGAAATGGAACGTCATTATTCAATACAGATCTGCTCAATTATACAGATAATAATGTTATAAACGGAGTGACCTATTCTTACTACGTAACTGCTGTTTACTCTACCTATGAATCAAACCCCTCAAATACTGTACAGGCAACTCCGGATACTATACAGATCATTGATATTGGTGATGGTACTGGTATGGCAAACTATCTCCCTCTAAACATGTATTGGAAAAACAGTTTAACCCAGACAATATACTTAGCCAGTGAAATTGGCGTTATGGGTACATTAGACCAGATCACCTATTATAATAACTTTGCAACCAATCTTTCCAATAAACCAGTGAAGATATGGGTAGGAGAGACCACAGCAACTGATCTCAGCAGTGGTTGGATCCCATCTACTTCTTTAACATTGGTATTTGATGGTACTGTTAACTTCCCATCAGGAGAGAATACTATAGATATTCTCTTACAAACACCTTATCAATACGATGGTCAAAATCTTGTTATTATGGTTAACAGACCTATGGACACCGAGTATTTCAGTTCCAATGACAGATTTTACATAACAACAACTGGAATTACTGACCGTACTCGTTATCTATATTCTGATTCAACTACATACGATCCGGCAAATCCGAGTGGTGGGACATTGACCAACCAAATACCGAATACAACGCTACTTTTTGGTGCTGGTGAAGGGCCCATATTGCTACCTCCAACTAATTTGGTAGCAACTGCAGGTAATGAGTTAGTTCATTTAAGCTGGCAGTCACCAACCATGAGTTTAGTAGAGGAACAGGCAAGAGGAAATAGCTCTCTCACAAGACAAAGAATTGATGATCTCAATAGAGATTTAACAGGATTTAATATCTATAGAGATGGTGATTATCTTGATAGTGTAAGTGCAGGAGTAACAGTTTATAGCGACACAGATGTTGTTAACAATGTCACCTATAACTATTACGTTACAGCCATTTACACCGAAGGCGAATCTATACCTTCTAATACAGTAACTGCTACACCGGATGCCTTTACTCTCATTTGGGAAGAAGATTTTAATCCTCCTCATACAGGATGGACATTAGGTTCTAACTGGTTAATGCAGTCTGGATATTTGCAATTCTATTATAGCCCCACAGTAACACCTTATGATCTTTCAGCTATTTCACCAAATATTTACCTACCAGAAGATGTCGGAGAAATGACTATTACCCAACTATTTAGCAATTATAGTGCAGTAGATGAGGTCTTAGAAATAATTGTAATTCATGACAGGACTGAAACTGTTCTTTGGAGCTACAATTGTTCAACCGGCAGCTTTGATACAGCTGATTTTGTCTTCCCAATGACACCTTTTGGAGGTCAAATAGTCCAATTAAAATTCCGCAGTCACGGCTCGAGTACCTGGAATATCGACTGGTGGAATATTTATAACATTGCTATTAGTGGTGTTATCGGTGACCCAACTTATGGAGTCTCTGTTTCACCTGAAGTAGATTCAAAGAGCGGTTATAGCAATACGGTCGTGGAGTATGAGATGACTGTAACTAACACAGGTAATATGTCAGATAATTATACATTAGCTGCTTTCGATAATAACTGGAACGTTTCTTTCTGGAGTGCTCAGCGAACAGATGAATATGAAGAAATTCCTGTTATTGATCTGGGAGAAGGTATGGTTTATATGGAAAAAACCGCTCCAACCATTCCATATACCCGATCAGAAATAACTGAAACCGGATTCATCGCAGCAGGAGTTAGTAAACAAATAGTAGTTCAGGTAAGCATACCTGCCGGAGCAACAGGTAGTGATACAGCAATAATTGAAATAGTTTCCATGAGCGATAGTTCTGTTAGTGCTACCGCAATTTACGAAACGACATCACTTGGTGTATTTGAACCAAGATATATAGCAGAATGGGAACCGATGCAGGGTGTTCTAATCAGATATCCTGTCGGATTACCATATAACCTAATTAGTGCATTCTCAAATGATACTAAGGTCTATACAATCATCTCCAGCGCTAATTTGAGCACGGCAATGACAAATTATAGCAACAATGGCGTGAACATGGATAATTGTGAGTTTATTATTGCCGCCAGTGATACATACTGGACAAGAGATTACGGTCCTTGGAGTGTGGCAACTCAGGATGGAATAGGGATTGTTGATTTCACATATAACCGTCCGAGACCAAACGATAATGTTATTCCCGGAGTTGTTAGCAATTATTTTGATATTCCATATTTCTTAATGCCATTAACTCATACAGGCGGTAATATGATGGGTGACGGGCTCGGCGTAGGAGCTTCAACTACTTTAGTTCTCAATGAAAATCCGAGTTTGTCAGAGAATCAAATTGATCAGATAATGCACAATTATTTAGGACTTAATACTTATCATAAGAGACCCGATCCGACAGGAGATACCCTCAATCACATTGATACTTGGGCTAAATTCTTAGCTCCAGACAAAATAATGATCAGATCTGTTCACACAGGACATCCTCAGTATAGCCAAATCGAAGCTGCTGCTGATTATTTCGCCGGTCAGATAAGCTCTTACGGAACTCCTTATCAGGTATTTAGAGTCTATACACCCAACAATGAAGCCTATACTAACTCAGTTATAGTTAACAATAAGGTTTATGTACCTCAGATGGGTACAGCTAATGATGCCGCTGCTATCGTATCTTATCAAACAGCGATGCCGGGGTATGAGATCGTGGGATTTACCGGATCATGGATAAGCAATGATGCAATCCATTGCCGTGTAATTGGTGTTGCTGATCAAGGCATGCTATATGTTAATCATATCCCCCCACAAGTCAACTATAGTGGCCAAACAATCGATATTGTGACTGAGATCATAGCTTACAGCGGACAACCCTTAGATGAACTCAGAGTTTATTGGAAAACAGCTCTCGAAGATCCATATAACTATGCACCAATGGTTCCACAGAGAAACAATGATTATGTGGCAGCTATACCACCGCAGGAATATGAAACTACTATTTATTATTACATTTCTGCTTCTGATCAGTCAGGAAGAACAGAGTTTTATCCTCACATTGGAGCAGATGGTCCTATCCTGATTGAAGTTAATGAGCTTGGAACTGAGTTAGGAATTCCGGATATTGTAGAAGTTTACATCGAAGACGGCTATATCTTTATCTCTTGGGAAGTAGTTGCGGGAGCTACCGATTATATTGTTGAATCAAGCTCTAATATCGATGGAACTTTCGTTCCTGAGGAGACAGGCTCATTTAGTATAGTAAATGATCTCGTTACCTGGGAAAGTGAAATTTCCGGACCAATGAAATTCTATCGAGTAAAAGCTCTGATACTCTCTCCTACTCTTCGTGAATTAACAGAAGAACCAGTAAGAAGAAGAATTAGAGAATAGAGTAAATTATATCTAAAACTTAACAAGGCATTAGAGAGCAAAGATTCAAAACTTTGCTCTCTTTTTTTATAAGCAGTTCCACAAAAGTTCCCCACAATACTAATGCCATTCTCAACCTTATCTTAACCTCAAACCCTTGCTATATCTTTTCTATAACAAACTGACAAAAACTATACAGAAATGATATGATCAATAAGAGGTTAAGAATTTTTCCGATACTCTATGTGTTTGATAGATAATAAGATAAAATCTCTGCCAAATTTGGCAAGGGCATTGCTATATATATTTAGAACATCAAAGTTTAGGCATAGATTACAATGCTCTGACTTTGATATGGAATTTAATCTTAATGATCCTTACCCGCAAAGGCGATGGAGAGCAGAAGTAATTCTGCTCTTTGTCGTTTTAAAAGGACAACCACGAATAATCACGAGAAAGGAACAAAATTATACACTAAAAAATTTTGATATAATTATGTAATCCCACTCGCCTTTAATCTGATCCTTTCTAAAACTCCGAATTGCAATCCATAATCGCTTACGAAAATACTATCTTGCCCGAAATAGTTCATTATCTCCAGTATTATCAACAAACCAGTAGTTATTACATTAGCTCTCAACGGTTCAAAAGGCATCAGCTTGGATATTTCATCCAAGGTGAGCTTTTTAAATTTCTTCAGATAGAATTCGATATCACTTTTACTGAGATTTCTCTTATGAACTACTGCACTATCATAATAAATCAAGCTCTGTTTTACTGCACTGATGTTAGTTACAGTTCCCCCGATACCGACCAGAAAAGGTTTCTTGAGAAGTCCTACAGGCAAATTGTTCAGTTTCTGACGAATGTATTCTATTTTTTTTTGTTGATTATCGTTCTTATAGTTCTCTATCCTTCTGATTCCTAACTGGATACTATTCTGGTAGATCTTTTTGATACCCCGGTAGAATATAAACTCAGTACTTCCACCACCAATATCAAATATGATCAGTTCTTTAAATTCATTAAATAGTTTTCTGTTTGCTAAGCCAACTAGTTCTGCCTCTTCCTGATCAGATATGATCTGATAAGCCAGATCATATTTCTTTTTCAGCCAATCTATTAAAAGATTGATATTCTTGCTCTCACGGGAACAACTTGTTCCAATTAAAATGATATTGTTTGTAAAGAGGGTAGATATTCTCAAAAACTCTTTGAGTATTTTCTTTGTTCTCTCTATACCGGCTTTAGTCAGCAACCCATTTTGCATGTTTTTGCCCATGGCTGAAATCTGAGAAGCACGATGAATGATCTCAATTCTATCTTTATCTATCATAGCCCAGACGAGTTGAACATTGTTTGTACCCACATCAAAGACTGCATAACTTATTTCTGCATTGTAAGTTGACACATACTTTTGTACAATCTTTCCGGTAGCTTTGAGAATAGCTTTTTGAGAATCAAGTATTTTATGGAGATCAATGTTAATTATATTGTGATCCTTGCTTATCTTCCGGAATAGATTGGGATTATCTGAGATGATTATCCTGATTTTTTTCTTGGTTAAAAATTCTCTTTCCGATTTATAGAAAGAATCGTTATCTGGTATATTTGATGAATGATTGAATAACAGGTTATCTCTAATAATGCAATATTGAGGATCAAATTCTTCTAATTCAGGTATATAATACTTAGATAAGACATAACATCTGGCATGAATTTTGACTAATTCACTTATAAAGTCTATTGTCTTTCCTTGTTGACTATTATTTTCGGTAGTTAGATAGAAACTAATCTTGAGAAGCATGGCAGTATTGCTGAGTTTTAGATACCATGTATTAAATTTATCTTGGTAGCTAATAATCCTTTATCTTTCTTTCCACTTGGTGATAAATCAAATTCAAATATGATATCTCTATTGGGCAGTTGATTCACATCGAAATTCTCAGGCAATTCGGATTTATGAAAGAAAGCCGTTTGATAGGGAGATTCTGTCTTTCTGGAATCGGTGATCCATAATCCGTCACCGAGTGACCGGATATATCTCATGAATCCAAATTTTTTAGCACTATTATAATTATAACAGACTCCTCTTACTCTACTGCCGGTGTCTCCCCATTTTTTCGTTTCATTTTCACTATTATCTTCAATCGGTAAAAGATCTGGTATTAGATAACCTGAAACATAGCTATCCGCTTCTTTTTTCAGAATATGGGCTACGTTTTTAAACCCGATCACTTCAACCCGGCAGCCTTTATTCTGCAGAGCTCTCACAACCTGAACAAAATCACCGTCACCCGTTACCATAATTACGTAATCAAATTTTTCCGATTGTAAAAGAGCATCCACTGCCATATCAAGATCTGCATTTGATTTACTATATTGGTGACCATCTTCATCAACAAACCAGCGAACCTGTTTTACTATTACTTTGTAACCAAAATCTCTGAGCAGAGACTGAAAATTATTAGATTTTTGGTAGTAATCATTATCTTTTCTTCCCCGCTCTTCATCGTAAGGAACATAAGCATTAAGACGCATAGCAATCCCATTACTGCGGCAGGCAAATTCTCTCAAAACATCATAATGCATTCCATATCCGCCATTCATTGCGACATTGGATACATCAACATAAACTCCAACTTTTTTTAACTGTGTACTATCCATTTTTATACCTCATTTTGTTTTTTCTTGTTTTTTTTCATCATAGCTTTCATTCAAACCCTCACCAAGTCCACTCTAGATTTGAAATTACTTTACAATCCGGTCTCCAATCCAAAGTGTATCATTCCATCTAAGGGATGCAACCACTTCCCCTCACTATGACTTATCCCGTAATCTACACCTATTAGACCAAGCCGAGTATCAATTCTCATTCCAAAACCTACCCCTATTAAATCTTTTAAGGTTCGAGTTGTTTCCTGAACCGGATATTGAACAATGCCATAATCAGTAAAGAGAAAAACCCTCGATTTTCTGGTTAGAAGATATCTTAATTCTAGATTGGACCAACCAACCCGATAGCCACTGAATTGCTTTTCTCTAAATCCTCGCAGATCATTTGTACCACCCAAATCATATAGTTCGTAATCTTTCAGATTCCGATTTTGTACCTGTTTACCGTTCAAAGATGACATCAAAACAACTCTCGGAGTCAAAGTGATATAATTATTCCATTTCACTTCTGTTGCCTGCCTGTCAATCCAATTGCCCTCATCCTTCTTGAATATATAATAATGCTTGATTTCCAGACGCATTCCTTTAGTCGGATTGAGATAAAAGTCTTCGGAATTATAGTGCCAGAAGGCACCAATCTTTTTCTGAGATGACTTTTCAACTAATTTAGGTCTTCTCGTTCCCGGAAAGAAATCGTCAGAACCTAAATAAACTCCATACTTATTTCTCAGAGTATAGTAGTAAACTTCCGAATCAAAGGTGGTCTTGATATATGTCGAATCTACTGTCTCTCTGAAAATTAGAAAATCACCGGCAATAGGTAAAGCAAAAGGTCCTGATTCATGATAACGAAATTCAATCGATTGCCTGTCTGATCTTAATCTTCTCCAAGAAAAAACAAGATCCCTGTCTGTACCGTAAAGATTGAGAAATTTCAGATTTACAAAACCGGTTATCCGACTTCCGGATTGCTCTTGTGAACTATCATAACCGAGTATACCTGATATTTTGGTCATTCTGTCTTCTTCAACCCTGAAGAGTAGAGTCTGATGATTTACCGGGATAAGCGAAAAATCACGAATATACTCTTTTCGCCTTACATTCTCTTCTGCCTGATGGAGACTATAGAAACTAAATGTTTCCATTTGATTTACACCCGATATTCTCAACAGAGTACTTTCTCGTGTTGTGTCATTACCTTCAAAGACAAATTGTTCGAATCGGGCAAATCGTCCTTCATCAATTGTTATAAACGTTTTTACTTTGTCATTTTCAACTACTATATCTTTCAACTCAGCTCTGGCAAAAAGAAAACCTCGAGATGCATACAGGTCAACTATCTGAAAAAGAAGGTTATTGATCACACTGAATGGGTAATTACCTGTCAAAGATATCCCTGTTAACTGAGCAATGCGTTCTGCTGAAAAATAACTGTTACCTTTAAGAACGATCTCTTCTATCTGAAATAATTCACCCTCTTCAATTATGAAATGAACATCTAACTGACGTGCACTGATTGGGATAGCTTCCGGATAATAAACTCGTATATTGAGAAATCCACGACTATGATAGAAATTGGCTATTCTGATGCAATCTTCTTGAGCTGTTTGCGGACTGTAATAATTACCACTCTGTGTTAAAATGGTCCCCTGCAATTCTCTGTTGGGAATAAGACTGTTACCCGTAAAAATCACTTCTCTGACAAATAGATCAGTCTCTGCCGACAAGAATGACACTAACCATAAAAATATCAATAAGATGGCTATTTTTTCAACTGTCATAGTTCTTTTTTGGATTAGCTCTTTTTCTGAGAGTCCTTTAAGAGAGACAATACATGATTTATCTTTAGATTCATCCTTTCCTTGATTGATATTTGTACATGACATGATCTATTTGATACTATCTTCGATCAATTTCATAAGTTCTTCTAAAAGAAGATGTTCAGGAACTTTTTTAACTATATGTCCTTTGCTGAAAACTAACCCCTCTTTCTTTCCTCCGGCTATGCCAAAGTCAGCCATACCTGCTTCTCCCGGTCCGTTAACAATACATCCCATCACTGCTACAATCATATCTTCTGCCTGATATTCAACCAACCGTTTTTCTACTTCTTGGGTAAGAGCTATTAGGTCTATCTCTGTTCTTCCACAAGTAGGACAAGATACTACATTAAGTCCCTTTTTCAATCCAAGCGACTTAAGTATTTCCAGACCGACAATGACTTCTTTGACCGGATCAGCAGTCAATGATACTCTGATTGTATCTCCTATCCCTTCCGAGAGAAGAATAGCGAGAGCTACCGATGATTTTGCAGTTCCTCTTAATTCTGTACCAGCTTCAGTAACCCCTAAATGTAACGGATAAGGTACTTTTTCACTCAGTAATCTATAAGCATCAATAGTCATCATTACAGAAGCTGCCTTTACCGAAACCTTGATTTCATAATACCCTAATCTTTCCAGAATGGCAATATGCTCCAATGCCGACTCAACTAATCCGTTAGCAGTTACTCCGTACTTCTCAAGCTTATCTTTTGCTAAAGATCCGCTATTGACTCCGATACGGATAGATATTTGTTTTTCTTTTGCCCTTTCTACAACCTTTTCTACATTAAGTACACTACCAATATTACCCGGATTAAGTCGTAAACCGTCAACACCACTCTCAATTGCAGCCAGAGCGAGCTTATAATCAAAGTGTATGTCAGCAATTAACGGCACTGTGCAGTTTTTTTTGATTTCCCGAATAGCTTTCGCCGCTTTCATATCAGGAACAGCAATCCGGACTATCTCACAACCGGAGGAAATCAATTGTCTGACCTGTTTTGTAGTAGCATTAATATCCTGGGTTAGAGTATTGGTCATTGACTGAACTCTGATAGGATTGCCATCTCCAATTACCAAATTACCCAGCTTTGTTGCTCTTGTCTTTATTCTTTCAATTTTCATTTATATGCCCTGTTTTTAACAATATCTTCTTTTGTTGGAAACAATTCTTCACTCTTTAAGTCTTTATGAGGGCGGTTCTTGAACCGCCCCTACACTTCAATTTAACTTTCATCTGTTTTCACTCTCTTATATTACCTTACTCTCAGTAGTTCATTCTCTCTTCGAAGCTATCCTTCCAATGGGCTTGATCTCCCTTCCTCCTTCGATACAGTTGACCACTCCAAAACAAGTGATCAAACACTCAGGATGACATCATTTTGATAATTTTTTTTTGTTTATCATTTTTAATCCGTGTTGATCATTTTTTCATCCGTGTGCATCCGTGGTCCAATGCTTGCTAATCCTTCCAATGGACTTGCTTCTACCCAAGTGATTTTTACTACTTACTTTTAACCTCGCTCCTTCTCCCTCTCGCTCTCTCTCAATATCATCCTGAGTGCTCCGGAGAAGCATCTCAAAGTACAGAGTGAACATCCTACACACTTATCCTCATCAATGACCGGTACTTTATCATCATCCAGTTCAATTGCCAGATAGGGACATCTTGTACAGTTGCCACAATGCTGACAGAGATCGGGATCGACTTCCGGTACTTTACTCTTTTCCGGTAAATCCATAAAGTCAATGATCGGATCAGGGAGAGCAATGCCGATAAGTTCATTAACCGAACTAATATTTCTCTCTTTGAGAAGGTAGCTCAAACCGTTTTCCAGTTCGTCTATGATCCCATAACCATACTTTTCGACGATCGTACAGAATTGTACCGTTTCAGCCCCCAGCGCAAGAAAATCTGCAGCCCCTTTATAATCCATTGGACCGCCATTACCCGAAATAGAAACTCCTCTGTTAGCTGCTTTTGCTAATGTCAGATAGCTTATAGGCAATACTCCTTCACCGGACATCCCAACAACTATACCCTTCTCCCATTTCTCCGAGAAACCCTCTCTCAAAGCTAAAACAGGAAAGGTATTAGCCAGAGTTACACCAGCTTTCTTTTCCGGATATCTGTCAAAAACCTCTTTGATGGCATCAATAATCGGCTGAATGGCAGTTACTGCTCCGGTTAGTTTAAAGAGTTTAGGGATATCTCCTCGCCCAGCTTCCATTACCCAGTCAATTATCTTAGCAGTTAGTTCAGCGTTTTGAGACACGATATCCCCATGAGTGCCATCTCCCCCTTGTGGGCAGGACAGACTATACTCGATACCCATAGCACCTGCTTCTTCAAGTTTTCGGGTATTGTTCTGCCATACTTGCTTATCAGCTTCATCGTTACCCGTTACAGATCCTCCTGTTGATGCCATTGTCAATCTGTCCGGATATTCCTTGATAAGCTTTGTTATCTCCTCACAAACCAGGTCTAAGGGGTGATCGGAAACATTATCGCAGTTTCCGTAAGTCTTATTATTAAAGACAATCATGTATTCACCGGGAATATGGATAGGTAAATTATCAAATGCTGTCTTCATTATCCCACCAGCCCAACCGGCTTCGTATGCCATTTTCATCTGTTCATAACCGTCTGTGGGAGGAGCAGCTGAAAGTAGGAAGGGAGATCTGATAGTTCTACCAAAGAAAGAGGTTTGCAAGGATATAGGTATTTCTTTTTCGTTCCTCAGAGAATGATAGCTCTTTAATGGTTCAGCTATATCAGGTTGATTATCCCCTTGAAGATAGGCATGTAACTGAAGAGCACTATTCTTCCCTGTTGCTACTGCTTCTACCACTGTTGTAGGTCCAAAAGCCATGTCACCGGTTATTACTAACTTCACATCAGGCATGAAGTTATGCTTTTCTATGAGTGAGGGTTTGTTACCGATAGCTATAAAAACCAGATCAAAGAGACGGATAGTATCACCGCTGCCCGGTTCATCAATAATCTTTGAGGGATGAAAATCCTCACCAAGAGGCAACATAACCGGTTTTGTCTTAACTCCCTTAACTATACCCTCATCATGAAGAATTTCAGTTAGTCTTGTACGGGGAGTGATGTGTACCCCTCCCTTCAACAAATCTTCTCTTTCCTTGTTCGTTAACGGCATTTCAGCGATACTTTCCAATACGATCATTTCACAATGAGCAGCTCCCATCATCTTAGCCAGAAGAGCAATATCGGCAGCAATAGCTCCACCTACGAGAGCGATCCGTTTGTCTTTTACTTCTATTGAGATGGGATTTTTCAAGTATTCAGTCCCATAAACAGCATACTCATCTCCGGGTATATTCAATCTTATCGGTTCAGTGAGCCCTACAGCCAAAACTACGCCGTCAAAGCCTTCTTCCAAGAGCTTTTGTGGATCATCTACCGGTTTTGCGAAGTGGAAGTTCAAACCGAAGCTTTTCTGAAGGAAATCTATATCTGTCAGCAGGACATTCTTATTTAGTCGCCATTCTGGGATAAGAAGACAGGCACCACCGTACGATTCATTCTCATCGAGAATATCTACCTGATATCCCTTTTGTGCTAATGTTACTGCAGCCCCTATTCCTGCAGGTCCTGCACCTACTACGGCGACTTTTTTGCCGTTCGGTTTTTCTCTCTTAAATTTGGGAAGTCGGTTTAATTCTTTAGCTTTTTGGATTATATAACCCTGTATTGCAGGTATATCGAGTGGTCGGTCAAACCCCTCTTTCACACAACCCTGCATACAGTGATAATCCGGACAGGCAGCGCCACAAACTCCACCAAGCGGGTTTTTCCCTATTATCATTTGAGCTGCCCGCTCAAAGTCCTGAGGATATCCGGCAGCTACTGCCATGATAAAATCTGCCGGTGAGCAATCTGAAGGGCAGGCAGCTTTACACGGTTTTTCTGCACAATAAATACACCGGGCTATCTCATTTTTAAATTGAGCTTCGGTCAGAAAGATATTATTTTCCAATTACTTATACCCCTTTAAGAATATTTTCATAAGTTTATAATTCAGGCTCGATCCCTGAAATTATTGATTTGATTTTCGGTTTCGGTTTTGTTGTCTTTTTTATCAGATTTTCTGCTATTTTTACTTTTGTTGGATTCTTTTTCTTGATCTTCTCTATTGTCATCAGAACTGCTTCAGGAGTTGCCGGGAAAGGTAATGAGATCTCCTCTTCAGACATTGATTGCAGAGCATTTTTAATTGCAAAATGTGCTGCCTCTCCATATATATAGGGTGGCTCACCAACCGCTTTACTACCTAATACACTGGCATATTCATTCTCAGATTCGATCAGTTCAACTTCCAGTTTTTCCGGCAAGTCACGAATACAGGGGATCTTATAAGTAGATACTGTCGAAGCGAGATAATGCCCCTTATCGTCCCAAGGCATCTCTTCGATAGTGCACCAGCCGTATGATTGCATAAAAGCCCCGATTGTCTGACCTCTATCTACATCAATATGGAGTGATTTCCCGTTCTGATGTATAATATAGACTTCCAGTAACTTGTTCTCTCCTGTCATCAGATCAATCTCTACTCTAACCAAAGCACACCCATAGACATAGTAATAGAAGGGATTCCCTTTGTTTTTGTCTTTATCAAACCAGATACCCGGTGTTTTATAATAACCGTAAGCACCTAAGGCAATTCGTCTGTCGTATGCTTGTTGGATAAGCTCAGGGAAAGAAAGTACAAAGAGTGGAAATTTTTTATCAAATACTTTATCATCTTCGAATACAATCGAACCGGGAGCAGGTTTAACGCTGTTCTTTGCTTCTAACAATTCCGCCGCGAGAGGAAGCAATCTGGAAAGCAATTCTTCACAAGCAATTCGGGCAGCGTTACCATTGATATCACTACCTGTAGATGCAGCCGTCGGAGAGGCATTACCAACTCGCTGAGTATTGCTACTCTCTACACGGATATTATCGCGAGATATGCCCAAAACTCTGGAAACTACTGCTGCAACTTTAGTATTTACCTCCTGCCCCATCTCAACACCACCGGTAGTTACCGAAACCGTTCCATCGATATAGATCCAGACCAGTGCTGAACCTTGATTAAGTACAGGTGAGGTGAATGAAATACCAAATTTAACGGGAACTACAGCCAGCCCTCTTTTTTTACGATCATTCTTTTTATTGAAATCTATTGTTTCTTTCTTTAGTTGTTCATAATTACTCTTTTCTATCAATCTGTCGAAGAGTTTTACCATATCGGATTCTTGCACTTCTTGTCCATAAGGGGTTATTTGTCCTGATTGATAGGAATTGAGACGGCGGATCTCCATCGGATCCTTTTTCAGGGTATAGGCAATCCGTTCGATTACGCTCTCAATTACATAAATTCCCTGAGGTGCGCCGAAACCTCTAAATGCTGTATTTGGAGGTAGATTTGTCCTGCATGCTCTCCCTCTGATCCTTACATTAGGGATATAATAAGCATTTTCGGCATGAAACATAGCTCTCTGTAAGATGGCTATCGATAGATCTGTATAAGCACCACCATTGGAAACCAGTTCTACATCATAGGAATTGATACAACCCAATTCATCAAAGCCGACTTTGTATCTGCTCCAGAAAGGGTGTCGTTTACCTGTATAGAGAAAATCCTCTTTCCTGCTTAACTTAAGTTCTACCGGTTTACCGGTTATCTTTGCTGCTAATGCTGTTAAACAGGCAAAGATTGTCGCCCTGCTCTCCTTTCCTCCAAAAGCCCCACCGAGACGCATCACATCAACAATCACATTATGCACTGCTGTTCCTAATACTTTGGCAACAGCTTCCTGTACTTCCATAGTACTCTGAGTTGCAGAATAGACCGTCATTTGTTCACCTTCTCCGGGAACTGCTATACATCGTTGCGTCTCAAAATAAAAATGTTCATGGGTTGAAGTTTCTGTCTCCCCTTCTAATATAAAGGCAGAATCTTTGAATCCTTTATTCAGATCACCGTTTTCGAATACTCTTTCCGGAACATACCAAGATTTGTTTTCTTCTGCATCTCTGATGCTGAGGAGCGGTTTAAGCTCTTTATACTTAAGAATGATCTGCTTTGTCCCCTCAGCAGCTACGTTGGGATAAGAAGAGAGTACAATTGCCAAAGGTTGACCTACATAGGTTATCTCTTCTACAGTTAATAGAGGTTCATCATCGAACAAATGTCCCAGTTTATTCTTACCGGGGATGTCCTTTGCTGTCAGGACAGTAGTGATATCTTTCATGGCTAATGCCGGTGAGATGTCTAATTTGTTTATCTGGGCATGAGCAACCGGGCTGAAGAGTAATTTCGCAGAGAGAATTCCTTCCGGTTTGGGCTCTTCTCCAATAAAACGCGAGTTTCCTGTTATGTGTAGTTTACCGCTGATATGCCAAGGTCTCTTTGCCATAATTACCTCTTCTCACTTTTCAACGATTTCTGATATTGTTCATAACAATTGATCAGGTAATTCATCATTTGATTACGAATCAATACTCTTCGGTAATCCTCTCTTCCCCGCACGTCACTGATAGGAGTGAACTCCGACACTGCAGTTTCTGCTGCCTCAGCAAACCACTCAGGTTCCAGCTGCCTCCCTTCTATCAGAGACATTGTCTTCTTTGCCAGTGCAGGATAGGGGGCTACTCCACCAAAAGCGATCCCTACATTCTCAATTCTTTCATCTATGATTAGTATTGAGATCGCTGAATTTACTGACGATATATCTACCGCTCGCCTCTTAGCTGCTTTCTGCATATCGTGATAATAGAAACCATTTTGGGATTTAGGAATTATTATGCGAGAGATAAACTCACCCTGTTTTAAGGCCGTTTTTTTATAATCGAGATAATAATCACCCAATTTGACAAGCCGCTTACCGTCAGCAGAGGTCAATTCTAATTCGGCATCGAGAACCATCAACACTGGAGGGGTATCTGCCACAGGGGAAGCATTACCTATATTTCCTGCTAAAGTCGCTAAATTCCGGATCTGCTCTGAAGCTATCAAAGTTATCGTCTTGATAAAAACAGGCAAGTGTTCCTGGATGATCTGAGATTTTGCTATCTCTGACAGAACGACGGTTGCTCCAATAGCTATTTTATCCCCTTCATTCTTTATTGAACGTAGCTCCGGGATCTCTGTTATATCAATCAACCAAGGTCGATACATCCGGTTGACATTTGCCTGGACAAGCAAATCAGTCGCTCCATTGATCAAACCATATTCTTCAGTTGAGTGAAATTTCTGTAAAAATTGTAATAATTCATTGATCGTCTTGGGTTGTAAATAACCTATTGTGCCCAGTAGTTCTCTATTCTCTTGAACTATCTCTTCTACTGTTTCATCCAGCTTCCCAATTTTTTCTTCTGCACCACTTAGCTTGGCTGGTAAGAGTGAATTTCCGGTTTCCAACTTTCCCCTCAAGTGCATAGTAGCTTGAAAGATAGCATCATAACCGGTACATCGGCAAAGATTCCCTTCCAATGCCTTGAATATGTCAGATCTTTCAGGATTCTGGTTATGCATGAAGAGAGCTAAAAGTGCCATCACAAAACCGGGGGTACAGTATCCGCATTGGGTTCCGTGGTGATCCAAAAGAGCTTCTTGTATCGGATGAAGTTTATCCGGTGTTCCTATTCCTTCTATCGTTATCAGATGTTTATTGTGGATACGAACTGCCGGATAGAGACAGGAATTGACTGCCTGATAGATTATCTTATCATCTTCTCGTTTCCCAATGATCACAGTACACGATCCACAATCACCCTCATTACAGGTTGATTTGGTACCGTAGAGATTGAGTTTATTATGCAGCATATCCAACAGGGTTATTCCCGGAGGGACTATTATTGACTTCTCTACTCCATTGAGAATGAATTTGATCCTTTTACTGTTAATATGCTCATTGGATCCGGGATTAGGGTTTTGAATTTTCATAATCATCTCGTACTATTTTAGTTTGTTGAATTAAAGATAGAGAGTTTGCTTGTAAAGGTTTTTTTAGGATAAATATCTCAACTTTGACGATACAAAGCTCTGTTTTCAGATATTTCTTCTCTTCTTAAGAGTGAATGACAATTGTTCTTATTGAAAACTCTCACTATAATTATACCCTGTGCCTGATCAAGATGGCAGATTTGCTACCAGAATGCCAATAAAAGCCCAGATGGCTACCAAATTAAAGACTACATCTTTCCGTTTGATGAAGACAATGATCTCTATTATCACGCAGACTAATATTACTAACCAAAACCAGAACCATTCGCTTAGACCAAAACGACTCCAGCCAATATTAACCAAAAAAGCTGTTATATTAGCAACTATAGCTATTGTTATCCAGCCGAGATATAAGCTAAATGGAATTTGGACAAATAGTCTCTCTATCAAAGTGAAATCATTCTTACCTATTCCCAATTTTAAATACAAAGAGATTAGAGAATCAAGAAGTAGTAGCATTATTATCACAGAAAAGAGAACCAATTCATAATGCCATGCAAAAATCCACCCGATGTTTAAGAGACAGGTTATGAAAAAAAACAACCCAACTTTGTTATGCAATTCTTCACTTTTCCTGGAATTACTGAAAAGATCACGTGCCTGATAAATAGTAAAACAGAGTAACATCAAGTATATCAAACCCCAGATCGAAAATGTATAACCGGCAGGTACAAAAAGATTCGGATATTGAGCAGATAATTCACCTGTACCTTTCCCTCCGATCGGTAAAATATTTGCCAGAGCATTTATTATCAACATCCCCAAAAAACCAATAATGTTAATGACCTGTATCACTTTTATCTTTCTCAATAAACTTTTCTCATCCATCTCGTATCTATCCTTTTTGCTGTTCTTCTAAATTGCCTTCAATTAGTAAGTTATATATTGTTTTTGTCAGAACAGTTCTTGAAATTTACATAATACCCTCTACTGATCTCAATATACTTAGATCTACCCTAAGGGAGGACCGTAGTCGGCACCCATCCGACTACGGTCCTCCCTTAGGGTAATTGTAAGATTGTTGTTTACAGGATGCTATTCCGAATCTACTCTTAAACCACGGGCATCAGGTCTCCCTGGTGAACTGTCATAAACCTCGACAACATAATAAACTACAGTCGGTATATATGTATCTCTTCCACCATGAAAGAATCTATAGACCTCATTTACATATCTGATAATCAGTTGCTCATATTCAGTGAGATCAGGATCATCCGGATGTAGAAGTCGAACGATAGTTTTTAATTTAAAAGTAGGAATATCAAGGAATACGATCGTTGAGATAGGATTGGTCATCTGATTAAGAAAAGTTTGAGTTTCAAATTCGGGTGTTGAGTATAACTCCAAAGAGACCTGTTTATCTTTATCAAATATCTCTTCTGCATTCTCATATAACTCTTCGAGGATATTCAATTTTTTAGCAAATTCTTCATTTTTGGTGTTCTCTAAAAGCTCTATTGTTTCCAATAATTTTTCGTATTTAGGCAAAAAACCCATCCCTTTGACAGCATTATTGAGCTTAAACTCCGTATCACCGCGTCTAATACCATACGTTGCTACGACCCCATTATGCGGTCCTGCCAGTTCAGGTGGCTGCATATTACGAAAACGACCTAAAGTATCAATTCTTTTGTTTATGTTCCATTCCATAAAAGATTCAGGAAAATCTTGCAGTTCAAATTCTCGCCATGTACCCTCTACAAGAGCTTCAATAGTCTTAACACCCGGTTGAGGAGTTACGATCCCCTGTTGTTGAAAGTAACCGTCAATCCAGTAACTACCTTCTTCATAAACCCTATCGGGTAGTTTTACTTCACAACTGACAACAAATAAGATTGTCACAGACAAAACTATTATTAAAATCAGCTTTCTCATATTAACCTCCGTAAGATAGATATTGTAAGTTAATTAAAAATAAGGTGTTGTAATTTGTCAATTTAATTGAAGGATCATAAAAATTAGCTGATTATACAGGAGCGAAAAGAAATATTTATCTAATAACTGTTAACTCACTGGATATTAGTATTATTGAGGGTACTTCGCATTGTTTTTACTCTGAAGAATAATCGTGACTCACTGTAATCAATAGGAAAACTCCAAAATACTATCTCGTCTATTTCTGTGAAATTCCCTTGATCGGAACTGATATTGTTGAAAACACCGTTGATATCATCCGTTGCCTCAACTATATAGTGATCTGCTCCTAATGCCTTATCCCAAGAAATGGTTAATACCTCATTTTCTATTGAAATAGCGATATTCTCCGGAGGATAATAGTTTTCGATAGCGTAGGTGATATTACCATTATTGAAAAAACCATCTAAAAGATCTTCGAATGATACTAGATAAGCAATTTCTTTGCTTTCAATAAAATAGAGCCATTCTGCTAAGAGCGTTAATGCAATATTGTTAGAATAAATTCCTGCATGTCCAACTCCATTAAGAGAGATAAAACTTTTGTAAATAGAAGCTAGATTGTTATAGATGGGAATTTGATGTGATGAAGGTGGAGTAACCCAATCAGCCGTTCCCGAAAAAGTCAGAGATGGTACATTAACATTCAGAGCGGCATTAATGGCTGAAGGATTAGTATCAGCAGCAGCAAATGTAGCTAAAGCCGAAAAGTCATGGGTTCCGCTGGCTGCCAGGACACTTGCTCCCCCACCCATAGAATGCCCCATAGCAACTGATATTGGTTTCACTTTGTTATAGAGAGGTGAAGCCGGGTCTTCACTAGCTTCTAAGATGGCAAAACTGAGAAAGGCAATATCAAGGGCAAAATTTTGATGACTGGGTGAAAACCCTCCTTCAGTTGTGGGAAATGCCATTATCCAACCCAAAGGAACGATAGCTTGCCAAACTGACTGATAAACGGTATAAGATTGCAGGAAGCCATGTCCAAATACGATAAACGGGAATTCCTGTTCACTTTGTCGGTTGGATTCAATATCAACCGGAATGAAAACCTGAGTAGGTATCTGTCTGTTATTACGGTCGGGATCAATAAAAGAAATGCTCACCTGATGGATCGAGTATGAAAATAGATTCAAAAGAATAAAACTAAATATAAAAACAAATATGATCCTTTTTCTCATAATTTCCTCCACTGTTAATACACTGTTCAGTACTCTATGAATAAAAATATAATATAGAGAAAGGAAAAATCAAACTAAAAAGTACTGTTTCTTTGATCTGTATTGCGTTCAACTCTTACCCTAAAGAAGAGAATATTTTGTTCTGATATCGGCAAAAAAGTCCAGCTTACACTATCTTCTGTCTCCGAAAATGATCCTTGCCCTGTACTAATATCAAAAAATGGGTTCAATAGATCATTTGTCGCTTCCACAATATAATAATCTGCTCCTAATGCTTTGTCCCATGTTAATACGATCCAACCACTATCGACTGCTATGGTAAGGTTCTGAGGAGGATACCGGTTTTGAATCATATAAGTAAGTATAGTCTCTGTTTCATAACTCTCTAATGTGTTCTCAAATAAAGCAAGATAGTCTGTCTCTTCTGTTACTATAAAATCCAACCACTGACTTATCAGATAAAAAACATCATCATTATTATAGATTTGAGAATGATTTACTCCGTCCATTAACAAATATACCTTATAGATAGAATTGAGATTTTGATAGATCAGAAGTTGATTATTTTCAGGTGGTATGAAATCATCATCTGCTCCGGCAAAAGTCAATGAGGGGAGATAGACGTTAAAAGCTGCATCAATTGGAGACGAATCAAAGAGACGCCAAGCAGCTAAGGTTACAAGTGAATCAAAACTATTAGCATAACTTGCCGCCAGAACTGAACAACCTCCACCCATGGAATGAGCAATGACAACAGATATGGGTTTTACTAAATCATAAAGTAGTGATGATGGGTTTTCACCAGCTGCGGGAATAGCAAAACTGAGGAATGCCAGATCAAGGGCAAATTGTTCAGTGTTAGCAAAAACTCCCCCTTCAGTTGTGGGAAATGCCATGATCCAACCGAGTGGTACCAAAGCTTCCCAGACGCTGTTATAATTAGAGTAAGAAGTTGTATATCCATGACCGAAAACTATGAAGGGAAATGATTCGTCTTCAGTCCTTGAATCATTATCAACAGGTATAAAGATCTGGGTCAGTATTTGCCTGTTATTGCGACTCGGATCAATAAAAGTTATAGCAAACTGCTCTATCGCATAAGAAAAAAGACTTACTGCAATGCAAGTTAATAAGATAAATAAAAAAAACTTCTTGTTCAATTATGCCTCCTTGGACATAAAATTAACAAGATAATTAAATCTGAAAGTTATTATTTGTCAAGATATTTTATAATTTAATCAATCTATCTTAAATACTTAAAAACAATAACTTCCTACTTGCGCTGAAAATCATGTACTGCTTTAACCCTAAACAAGAGTATGCTTTCGTTCTCATTAACTTCCATAGACCATGTTATTCGGTTTTCGTTATCAGCAAACTCCCCTTGTGAAGAACTAATATCAGAGAATTCGCTGTTGATATCATCAGTTACTTCAACAATATACTGATCTGCTCCAACAACTATATCCCATGATAATTCTATCCAGCCATTTTCAATAGAAATGGATACATTCTGTGGAGGATCTAGAATCAGATCTGTTACATTCAAGTTAACCGGAATTATTATCTGTGGTGAGTTGGGATCAGTATTTGTAACTACGATTGTTTTACTGTAATTGCCTAACGTTAGTTCATTAGAATCGAATTCCACTAAAATTTCTTGTGATCCAGTTGGTAGAATAGTTCCCGATACTGGTGTTACACTTAACCAATTAATTTCATCTTGAACATTCTCTAAAGTAATAATTCCATTAAGTGTATGTGGTTGAGAGCCATACTCATCACCATTTATCTGAAAGGGAAGTTCAATATCTCCAACAAAAGGTGATAAAATAGTAACATTAACAGTAGCAACTGCCGACTGGTTTGGATAGACAACCCCCCATCCCGAAGAACCGCTACCATGCCAATGAATTTGTATATTATGACCACTTGTTGTATCAGGATTCATATTTCCACCTGTACCCCCTACAAAAGGAGTAGCAGAGTTAACTACTACACCAGTGGGAAAAGTGATATAGACATCCTTTAACCATTCGTTATCTGTGCTGGCATTAAATACGGTGAAAACCCAATCTTCTGTCGTTCCCGGTAAAAAAGTTTCTTCGCTACAGGTTAAGGTGGAACCAATTATACTCCTATCCAGAGAATCTCTTCTGTCGCCGGAAGTTATGGTTATGCGATATTCTAATTCTCCTGAACCTTGATTATCAATGACGAATACCTCACTACTTTGAGAGTTCATCATCATTAGCTTATTTATCATATCCGGACTGATTAAAATTTCTGGTTGATCAGTTGCTTCTGTTTGGAGTAATAATGTAGTGTTGGGTACTTGATTAGTAAGCGTGCCACCGGATGGGTTTGCTGGGTCATAGGTAGTGCTATCCGAATACTGATAACGAGTTCGATTAGAAACCGCAGTTGAAGTAACATAGAATCTGTCATTAGAATTATAATACTGGTTGTCCATCGGTCTGTTGACCATTACGACAAGATTTTGACCATTATACTGGTAAGGTATCTGTAATGGTATATTGATGTTATTAACACCTGCAGGAAAATCAACTAATCCATCAAAAACGAGATTGAGCGATGTAGATGGAATCCAACCACTACTCAGATTAGACAATGAGGTCTCACCAACCCAAATCTTCACCGGTTTACCTGGCAAATTGGTCACGAAATTGTTATAATATGTGATTTGAGTCAATAGACCTTCAGTTCCTATATCACTTGCATAATAGATCGTTTGAGTAAGACTATTTTTCCAGTACATATTCAAGGGAATGTAGTTTGCCAGAGTACTTCCTGTACCTATATTAACGGCCAGAGGTTCAAGCTCTGTACCAGTGGTAAATGACCATACATCACCTATTTCTGTTCCGTACATATTGACAGCATCCACTCGCCAATAATATGTTGTTAAAGTTTCGAAGGGTGATGACAAAAGGTAAGTCGTATCTTCTAAATAGTGATTCTCTAATAAGTACTCAAACGGTGAATTCTTCCAAACTGATAAATAATAACCGGTAGCCCCTCCGCCATTAGTCCAACTAAGAGGATTGTTCAGATAAACAAAGAATGCTTCATCTTCCGGTTGCGGATTAATTGGTATTTCCGGTAGTCCTATGTTAATGGTAAAAGATATAGTTTCACCAGCTATACCGATAGAATGTATATTTAATCCACCCGGACCACCATTATAAAGAAAACTTATCGGATTGGTTGTATAGTCATTGATTTCTGTTCTACCTACACTACTGTTATAGTGCGCTGAATTAATTAAGCCATTTTCAGTGGGTGTACCATTAGGTCGGTATATATATACTTCGTCGGGAGGACCTTGGGCATTACCATTGAGAGTCGAATCAATTCTATATACAAGTAGACCTGAACCGGGAAGATTAGATTCGAATAATCCCATCTGTTTTCTATATTCCACTACAAAAAACTCCGTTGCAGAAAATGGAGAAGCAATTCTATAGGCATTATTAGTTGCCGAGGATAGTGGATTTAGTGTATAAGTACCTGATGTTGTAAGCTCAGGAATATTCGAGATCCATGCTTGATTTGCATATTTATATTTCATCCAAGCACCCATATGAACAAACCCTGAATGCATCAAATCCCAAGGACCAGCCGGCACAAAACCATCATAACTGTAATGATATAGATCCGGAGCTCCTAATGCATGAAAAAGCTCGTGACAAAGTACATAAACATCACATTGATTCTCAGGTTGAAAAGTATAGTCCCAGACTCGTTTATTATTGATTCTCACATCATAAGTATATAAAACCCAACGGTGTGCCCAAAGAAGTTCTGCCCAGCCACCTGAATTGCCTCTGATAATGAAACTGACGTTATCTACATAACCATCATTGTCGCCATCGATATTTAGATCTGTAGGAACCTGACTTCTTATGGCAAGTATAGCATTTTGTAGAAGTGTATGCTCTCTGATTCTTCGTTCGTAACCATTGTCTCCACCTGTATATCCTATCGGATTATTTACTTCATGGTATGGTTGATAATAGCCGCGAGGATTACTGTCCTGATAAGAAAGATTAGTAGTTAGATCACATATCGGATAATGATGACTAACAATATCCAATTGATCATAGGATACTTCCTGAAAATAACTTCTCACGGAACTGCCACTCAGATCATTAAAATTGGCATCATAAGTGCTGCGGGGAATAGTAAATTCAGTATCATCAGCAAATCTGATGTAGACAACAAGGTTATTCATCGTTCCGGTGTGTGGTGCCCTTACTGTTGATCTTTCAATTGGATCATTAAAAATTGCCCGTCGTTCTTGATAAGCTCTTTCTGATATCTTAACCCATGGTGATAGCCCAACACTAGCAGGATCAACACTGTTAACTCTGTAACTCGTTGGTACAACATCATCACCATCAGTGATGCCATAATAGTAATAACCATCTATCCCGACAATTATTGTGAATCCATTTACATCATGCAACCAGTTAAAGAACTCATCCCCAGAAGCATAACAACTAATAATCTCTCCCTCTGGTTGAATTATCTCTGTAGGAACAAATTCCAAATAAGCTGCAAAAGCTTGTTGGATCACTATAAAACAAAAAAAGATAAAAAAAGTCATAATAGAAAGTTTTCTTAACATAATCACTCCTTAGTGCAAATATGCCTAACCAATAACTGTATGAGTATCAATCATTTAAAATGCCTTTAACAATAAATCTCTATCATCTTGCAATAAAATGACTTGCCCTAACTCTAAAGAAAAGACGTGGTTGACTACTGTCAAATGGCATCGACCAGTTAATTCTATTCTCATTCTGAGAAAATAAACCTAGTTCGGAACTGATGTTTACAAACTGAGAATTAATATCATCGGTCATCTCAACAATATAATAATCTGCTCCTGTTACTATGTCCCATGATAAGATAATCATATTGTTATCAATAATAATATCAATATTCTGAGGAGAAGGTAGATCGGGTGAGAAAACTGTACAACTAATTGGTAACTCAATTTGTGGTGTTTGAGGGTCATTAGAAGAAATTGTTAGTACTGCCTCATAAAGACCACCTGATAAATTAGTAGAATCAAATTCGAGAAAAACTAAAAGTGAATCTTCCGGACTTATATCTCCTTCCAAAGGTGAGATCGATAACCAAGTTGGATCTTCACGGTTTAACAAAGTTAATTCGCTTCGTATTTGATTGTCATCTATGCTGATAGTAAATTCCAGATTACCCTCTCCTTCATTACGAATTGTTATCGTTTCTTCACCGATTTCTCCTACAAATAGTTCTTTCTCAATTTGTTGAGGTGTAACAATAATTATCGGAAAAAACGGAGCAGTAGTTTCTACTATGTTTGATGGTTCCGATTCACCATTTGTATAAATTGTCGTCACATAATAATCATAGCTAAGCCCACTAACAACATCATAATCATAGTACTCTCTGGAGGTTATGGGCTCTGGAGTAATGTTCAACCCATTCCGATAAACATTATAACCCAGTATCTCGGGGATTAAGTTACGGGTAATGTGACTACTTTTATTAGAATGATTATTAATTTCGTTTAAACTAATTCTCCTTAGTTGCTTTGAATTTTCCAAGAGAAGATTAACATCAGTTCCATCACCCTGCAAAGAAGAATATAGTTCATTATCATCTAAGTATTCAAAATACCCTTTGATATTCCAGTTATAATTTAATGAAGCCCCCATTTCAGTTAATGTAGTCCACTCACCACTATACCAGAGCATGTTACCATATCCGTTATTAGCAGGACCACTGTCACAGCCGGCAGGAAATCCTGTTTGCGTATCTACAGAATAACCGAACCAAATTTCTTGCTCAGCATCGATATCGACAGGTGTTTGCAATTCTATTGTATTCCAGGTATTAGCTTGGAAGACAGTAACTGGTTGCTCTAAAATCAAATAGCCCGGCTCTGTCTCACTACCACCTTTCCATACATTTAATGTATAAGATGCACTCTGTTCTCTGGGAAAGAATTTTATCTTAGTAAGATAGAAACCATTTAAATCCAAAATATCCAATATTGCAGATGAATATCTTATCGCTGCTTTAAACTGAATGGGACCACCATTGCCAATTGATGAATAATTGATTCCTTTATCCCAATTTAACCATATACCAAGCTCTGGGGCTTCCCAACTCAGAAGTATAGCATTACTAAAAACACCTGCAGATAAGTTATTTGGTTTAGGTAAAACGGGAAATGTAATATATGGTGTTACTACTGTATTATTTGATGGTTCAGATATTCCTTGTTCATATTGTGCAGTAACATAATAATG
Organism: Candidatus Cloacimonadota bacterium; assembly: GCA_019429305.1. NCBI lineage: Bacteria > Pseudomonadati > Candidatus Cloacimonadota > Candidatus Cloacimonadota bacterium. The sequence continues at coordinate 43,104 of JAHYIR010000007.1, read as the reverse complement.
ATAAGAAATTCCATTTGTTACTTCATAATCAACATAGTATGAATTGAGAATCAATTCGGGATTTATTATAAGATGATTACGATAGATGTTATATCCCAATGGCGTGTCATCTAATGGTGAGGACCAAAATAGATTAACCTCTGTATCACTAGGTATCGCAACAAGGTTTCTTGGCTCGGCAAATTCGTAAGCTAATCCACTAATCTCAATATCATCAACACACCAGTACCAGCCACCAGTTCCTGTGTAATTCCACTTAAATCTAACCTCTGAATGACCGAGTACCTGCAAAACCGCTTGAGAAAAATATGCAGGATTAGGGGATGAACTACCAGTCCATGTTGAGATAGTTGACCAAGTATTACCATTATCAATACTATACGAAAATGTGGCTGTTGAATTTGTGGAATGGCGAAAATAATGAGTAAATGAAACAATCAAATCATAGTAATTGGTCAGATCTAATATAGGGGTTATCAGATCACTATTTTGACTGCTCCCCGAACCATAAGCATTACTATTTAAAAAGGCATAATTACCTGTCGTTCCAGTCAATCCGTTACTAATAGTGCCAAAATCCCAAACCTGCCCGTTTCCTTGATGATCAATTATTTCCCAAAAATACGGTTTCGTATCAATTTCATCAAAAACTTCACTTATAGGTAGTGGTATTGAAATGTAATCTGTTATACCTGTTGTTGACACACCAGAAGAATATCTATTTTGATAATTATATGAAAAAGCTTTGTAGTGATATACAGTTGCTGGTTCAAGCAAAGTATGACTATATGTTGTTGCATTTCCTCGATAAAGAACTGTTCCACCACCGGGAATTTGCTGTCCAACACTATAAGCAGTTCCGCTAATGGGATTGCCAAATATTCCGGTCGGTGACCATACTAACAACACGTTATTGTTTTCTTCGTTATTAATCCAAGATAGATCAATCTGAGCTAATCCGACAGTATTTGTTGCTAGATCGGTTGGGTTTTCTATTTCAATCAACAGATTACCTGTTTCTATCAGAGCAGTATGTGCATTAAGTCTTCCTGATCCTAATTGTCCGATATAATTCGGATTAACTGAGTAATGATCATCTGTCGTGTCTCTCAAAATACCTGCAACTTCGGAATTATTCAAAACCAAACCGTTACGATAAGCATAGGAAATTACAAGAGCAGCAACTCCTGAAGCATGTGGACACGCCATAGAAGTTCCCTGATAATATGAATAACTACTTCCGGTAACAGTGCTTAGAACTCCGCGAGCAGTTACTTGATTTGTTTCTCCACCCGGTGCAGATATATCTACCCAAGATTCATATGTTGAATACCATGCTTTTTGATCTTGATTATTAGTCGCAGCAACTGAAAAAGTACCCGTATAACAAGCAGGATACCATTGTCCGGTGGTATTGTTATTACTGGCTGCAAAGATAGTGATACCCCCATTGAGAACATTGCCACCACCATTGGCATTAAAGTAATCTATAGCATTCAGAACAGAAACGTCATAAGCACCTACCTGTGTATAGCTCCAGCTGTTTTGAGATATCGCGGCTCCATTATCTGCTGCGTAGATGGGTGCTAAATGAAAACCACCATTGCTCCCTCCTCGAAAAACCTGACAACTCATCAATCTCACACCATTACCTGTACCTGAACCACCGGCAACACCTGCAACACCAACGTTATTGTTATTTACCGCCGATACTGTCCCCGCTACATGAGTTCCATGATTACCGGGAATAATATTACTATTACCATCAACAAAATTATAGCCAACACCACTCCAAATGTTTCCTGATAAATCTGGATGATTAGTTTGTATTCCATCATCTATGATGGCAACAATAACGCTGGTATGACCTTTCTCAATATCCCAAGCAGATAAGAGACTAATATCTGCTCCCGGGGTACCGTTTTGTTGCCCCGTGTTATGATAATGCCATTGATTACTGAGCTGGGGGTCATTTGGTGTCCAACGTAACAAATCTTCATTATCCATTTGAGTATAAAGTAATTCGCTATTCAACTGTTTTTTGTATTCCGGTTCTGCCCATTTTATTATATCACTCAACTGGCGGTAAGCCATCACAATATCCCTGATGTCTTCTGTTGAGTTAAAGTGCAATTCATACCACAGGTGAAAACCCCATAAACGATGCCGTTCCTCAAACTTTCCTTTCAAAACAGAACTATCAAATAGCTTTACTACTGATTGTACTTCATAATATCTATTGAGTTCATCAAAATCAGATATACCAAACACAATATTTCCTGATGATTCTCTACTTAATTTCATTATATCTAGATAATCAGACAATTCTTCTTTAAACTGTATTCTGATCCAGCCCTGCTCCATTGCTTCAGTAGGAATTTGATACAAATCAATATATGGACGTTCTCCAAATCTAACCTCACTGTCTATTGAGTAAATATCTGATATAATACACACGATGAGCATTGCTAAGACAAATAAAAACAAATTTCTCATAACATAATCCTATTATTTTTTATATCTTATGGCTATTTCTGAAAAAAGTTGTCAAGAAATATCTCAAGAGCTTTATTAAAGGGCTGTTAAAAAAAAGAGACCAGGAGTTAATTGGTCTCTTAATATAAAAATGTTGGTGTCTATTACTTATTCCGATACTGCTCTAACACGAAATAGTTTTATAGGATCAATTACTTCTGTTTGCCAGTAAATCGTATTTCCCTCTTCAGTAAAGAAACCAGATTCCGTTGAATCTTCAAAAACAGAGTCAGGGGCATTGGCGGTTTCTACAATATAACCTGTAGCATACTCAACTCTATCCCAGCTAATAACAATGTTACTTTCTTCTATAATGATCTGAACATTTGTTGGTTCATTTATAGCCAATAAGTTGCCGTTGATTTGGATATCGTCAATTGACCAACTACCATTCACCAACGAGGTAGTAAAATTCCATCTAAATTTGACATGAGATTCACCTGTTAAGGCAGGAATACTCTGATTAAAATATGAAGGATTACTTATTGAAGAAGACCATGATTGTAGTGATGTCCATGTATTACCATTATCGATACTGTAAGATATTGTAGCTGAAGCAGCAAAGAGCCATCCTTTAGTAAAATAATGAGTGAAAGTCAGATTTACTTCGGAAAAATCAGAGAAATCGAATCTGGGAGTTATTAAATCACTGTTTATAGAACCAAAAGTAGGGCTGGTAACATATGCATAATTCCCTGTAGTTCCTGTGAGTCCTCCTGAGAAAGTTCCAACCTGCCAGGAATTACCAGTACTGATCGTTGACCAAAAATCCGGTAGCATTGCCGTCTCATCGAAATCTTCAACAAATGGTAAAGTAAAAGGGAAATAATCGGTCAAAGCTGAAACTGTTCTTCCTCTGGAATATTCATACTCAAAATTGTATGAAAATACTTTGTAATAATATCTGGTAGCTTGTTCTAATTCTGTATGGTTATAGGAAGTATTACCCCCACTATAAAGCACAATACCACCATTCTCTAAGGGTTGCCCAACCTGATATAAAGCCCCTTCTTCGGGAAAACCAAACTCTCCATCATCTGACCAAACCAATAAAACTTCGTCGTTATTATCATTTCGAACCCAAGAAAGATCTATTTGATCTGTTGTAACCGATGTGATATTGAAACTTCGTGGATTAAGAACCCCTCCAATATAATCTTGTGTCTCTTGTAAAGCAGAATAAGCATTCAGTCGTCCTGTTCCTAATTGTCCAATAAAATTGGGATTGAGATGATAATGATCATCTGTAGTGTCACGCAAAATATCTGCTACTTCTTGAGCTGTCAATTGACCAAATGCTAAAGATACTATCAGTGCTGCTACTCCTGAAGCATGAGGACACGCCATGGAAGTACCTTGATAATAGGCATAACTGCTATCGGTTATTGTGCTGAGAACACCACCTTGTGTCTGAGGACTGGTTTGACCACCCGGTGCCGATATATCTACCCAAGTGCCGTAAGTTGAATATGATGATCGTATGTCCTGATTATTGGTTGCCGCTACAGAAAATGCGCCTGAATAGTATCCTGGATACCATGCTCCGCTAGAATTACTATTGCCGGCTGCGAAAATTGTAATTCCGCCGATAAGCGCATCACCTCCACCATTGGCATTGAAATAATCAATCGCATCAAGTACTGCCTGATCATAGGCTCCTGCAACACTATAGCCCCAGCTATTCTGAGAAATACTGGCACCGTTATCTGCTGCATAGATCGGAGCAAGATGAAAACCACCACTACTACTGCCACTGAAGACTTGACAAGACATCAGACTTATACCATCACCTGCTTCTGATCCACCTGCCACTCCTGAAACACCAACAGCGTTGTTATTAACGGCTGCCACTGTCCCAGCTACATGGGTTCCATGATTTCCGGGAGAAATATTAGGACTATTATTGACGAAATTATAGCCCACACCATCCCATATATTAGCTGCAAGATCGGGATGATTAATCTGTATACCGTCATCTATTATAGCAACAACAACATTAGGATCTCCTTTTTCTATATCCCAAGCATCAACCAAACTGATATCAGCTCCGGGAGTTCCTCCTGCCTGACCGGTATTATGATAATGCCATTGATTACTAAACTGTGGATCGTCTGGTATCCAACGACTTACACGCTCAGCTTCGTCAAAAACCAGCTGCTTTTTGTATTCCGGTCCGACCCAGCTAATAATCTCTTTTAGCTTTCGATAAGCCATAACTATATCTCTGATATCCTCTTCTGAATCAAAGCGTAATTCATACCAGAGATGAAAGCCCCATAAACGATGACGAGCTGCAAATTCATTTTTCAAGGCAGGACTATCAAAAAGTTTCGTTATTGTATGGACTTCAAATAAGCTGTTCAGTTCATCTATTTCAGGTAGACCGAATATTAAAATACCATTTTGGTCTCTTGTTAATTCAGCTTGATCAAGATACTCGGTATAAACTCTCTGAAATTGTAACCAAACTCTACCCGGTTCCATCGCCTCATCAGGGACTTGATAAATATCGATGAAAGGGCGTTCTCCAAAACTAACATTATTATCTACAGCATATAAAGCCAAAACAGAACTAATAATGATGACTAACGAAATAAATAAAACATTTCTTTTCATAACACTATCCTTATTCTTTTCCCTGAAAAAAACTAATTTGAAAAATAGTGTCAAGTAATTTATGTCTCGAATTGTTGATATAAACAACATATTACACTCTATGAAATCTCTTTTTAGTCTGCTATGACTGAGAATTAGTAACCCTACACTCTTATTCCCACAAAGTGATTTTTCATTAACATCTCTCCAAGTATTAGATTGACAAAAATCCTAAGAGTTAAGGATATTAGTATCAATTAAAAGGATGGAATGATGAATCATTTATTGTTATCAAATTGTACGATTTTAACTTTTAGTCCAGAGAAACCCTTAATTGAAAAGAGTTCTATTCTTATACAGAATGGAGAGATATCAAAAATAGCATCAATAAACGAATTCAAAGATTATTCCGGCGAAAGTCTTGATTTTTCCGGAAAGATCGTCATGCCCGGTTTGATTAATGCCCATCATCATTTTTATAGCACTCTTGTTAAAGGTTTAACTAAAGCAGAACCAGCCGTTAATTTCAACGAAGTTCTAAAAAATCTCTGGTGGCGTTTAGATATCAAACTGCAAGAAGAAGATATCTATTTCAGCACTCTATTATCTATTATCGAAGCAATTAAACATGGAACTACTACTATTATTGACCATCATGCCAGTCCCGGCAATGTAAAAGGTTCTCTGAAAACTATTTCTAAAGCAGTAGAAGAATCTGGGATTCGTGCATGTCTCTGTTATGAGGTATCTGATAGAGACGGTGAAAAAGTTACATCAGACGGTATTAATGAAAACATTGACTGGTTGAAGAGAGTATCTAAAGAGGATAATCAGTTTCTTAAAGGACTGTTTGGTATGCATGCTGCCTTTACACTGAGTGACAAGACATTAGAAAAGATCTCCGAAGTCAGCAGAGACCTTGATTGTGGTTTTCATCTTCATGTTGCTGAAGCTCAATCAGATGAGGATTATAGTATCCGTCATTTTAATAAAAGAGTAGTTGAGAGATTGGCATATTTTGGATTACTGAATGACAAATCAATTGCTGCTCACTGCGTTCACATAAACGACAAAGAGATGGAAATCTTAGCTGATAAAGGAGTAGGAGTAGTGCATAATCCACAATCTAATCTTAACAATGCAGTTGGAATCGCTAACGTGATAAAAATGGTCAATAAGGGATTGATAGTTGGATTAGGAACCGATGCCATGACCAACAATATGTTAGAAGAGATCAGAGTAGCACTCTGGGCTCAACATTGGAGACAAGAAAATCCTTCAGTTGGTTTTGGAGAAATTGGTTCCACCTTGACCATAAATAATCCTTTAATCGCCAATAGATATTGGCAAAAACCACTCGGGATAATTAAAGAAGGTTATGCCGCTGATATTATTGCTCTTGACTATCTACCCCCGACCCCATTAACAGAACAGAACTGGCTTGGACATCTCATCTATGGTATATCACAATCTGCAGTTGACACTACAATAATAAACGGTAAAGTACTGTTTTGGAATAAACAATTATTTCTTGACATAGAAGAGGAAGAAACGACAAGAAAATCTCAAGAAATAGCTCAAAAACTCTGGAATAGATTTTAATGAACTTTGCTTAATTTACCATAATATAGATCATTCAAAATAAGGGATAGACCCAGATATAGCTGATTTTGTCCGTTGATAAGATATTAGAGGAGGTTAAATTGTATAAGGAAATACGGGATAAGGCGTTTCAATACGAAGCTGATACGGTAGGCTATCTTGCTGATATGATCAGTATTCCCTCCTATTCAACAAAAGAAGCAGAAGTAATTTCGTATATCCGACAGGTCATGGAATCGTTACAATTTGATGATGTGCGAGTTGATGGCTTGGGTAATGTGATCGGTAAGATCGGCAATGGTTCCCGTTCAATTGCTTTTGATGCCCATATTGACACAGTATATGCGGGAAATCTTGATCTATGGCTCTCTGATCCTTTTGCACCGGTCGTGAAGGACGGAATGATTATTGGAAGAGGTAGTGTGGACCAAAAGAGTGGTATGGCATCTATGCTAACTGCTGCTCGAATAATTAAAGATCTTGGCTTAAATAGTCAATTTACGATATATTTTACCGGTACAGTAATGGAAGAAGACTGCGATGGTTTATGTTGGCAATATATTATCAAAGAAGAGCAGATAAAACCAGAATTAGTGGTAATTACGGAACCAACAAATCTCAATATATATCGTGGACATCGTGGCAGAATGGAGATCATGATCCATGCAAAAGGACTCTCTTGTCATGGTTCGGCACCTGAAAGAGGAGATAACGCTATTTATAAAATCAGTCGTATTGCTCTGGAGATAGAAAAATTACATCAAAGATTAAGAAGTGACCCTTTTTTAGGAAAGGGGAGTGTCACGGTTACTCAGGTTTTCTTTACTTCTCCTTCTCAATGTGCAGTTCCTGATTCAGCAAGTATCCAGCTCGACAGAAGACTGACATGGGGAGAAACGAAAGAAACTGCGCTGGCTGAAATAGCAGAAGCTTGCAGTTTAGCCGGTTATCCGGAAGCCGTGATTGAAGTACTAAACTACAATGAACCTGCTTTTACAGGTATTACTTACCCGACCGAAAAGTACTATCCGGCATGGGTACTACCGGCAGACTCTCCTTGGTTAGTCAAAGCGAGTGAAAGCTATCAGCAAACCTTAGATAGAAAACCCTTTATTGATAAATGGACTTTTAGCACAAATGGTGTTGCAATTTCCGGAATGTATGGTATTCCCTGTTTGGGTCTCGGACCCGGTAATGAAGTTCAAGCACATGCTCCCAATGAAGCATGCCCAATAACTCATCTTAATGAAGCAGCTGCTTTTTATGCTGCTTTAGTATATCGTTTGAATCAGGACAATGAGTAAACCCCTAACAGGTTATCAGAAAGGTTAATCAATGTATTTTCTATCATATCGTTGTACCCTCTGTCAGGCAGAATATCAGAGATCGGAAGTCCAATATCTCTGCCCTGATTGTAGCAAAGACAATAAGAAAGGAACCCCTTTAAAGGGTGTATTAGAAGTTTTATTTGACTATCAAAAGATCGCAGAACAATGGCGTATAAAACCTAACATAGAGCTCTTCTCTCCTATAGAGAAGCGATATTATCCGGAAATCCCGGTAGGTAATACCCCCTTTTATCGCACTATAAGATTAGAAAAATATCTCCAGAGATCTAATATCTGGATCAAAAATGATGCCCTTAATCCTAGCGGTTCACTGAAAGATAGAGCTTCTTATCTCATGGTTGCAGAAGCCAAACGATTAGGGTATGATACGATAGTTACTGCCTCAACAGGAAACGCAGCCAGTGCTTTAGCTGCAATGGCAGCAGCTCAAGGTATTAAAGCAGTTATTTTTGTTCCAGCTAATGCACCTCAAGCGAAAATTGCCCAGATCAAAATCCATAATGCCCAATTGATAGAAGTTAACGGTGATTATGATGAAGCATTTTTTCAATCATTGGAATATACAGCCCAACAGGATGGTCTGAATAGAAATACCGCTTACCATCCTTTCACTGTTGAAGGGAAGAAATCTGCCGGATTAGAGATATTCGTTCAAAACGGATGTAAAGTACCTGACTGGATAATAATCCCAGTGGGAGATGGAGTTATTTTGGCAGGAATTTATAAAGCATTTATTGATCTACAAAGAGCCAAGATCATTGATAGAATACCGAAATTATTAGCAGTTCAATCAAACTCATCTGCTGCTATAGTAAATTATTGGCAGACAGGTGAGTATGAAAATGCTGTAAGTCCAGAGACCATCGCCGATTCTATCTCCGTTAAAGCCCCGAGTAATGCGTATTGGGCAAGACAATGTCTCATTGACAGTAATGGTTATGGTACCACTGTTACGGATGAAGAGATTCTCAATAGCCAGAAGAAACTGGCAGAGACCACAGGGGTTTATGCAGAGCCAGCAGCATCTGCAACTATGGCGGGATTGATTAAAGGACTTGAGATAAATCTCTTTACTCCGGATGACCAGATAGTCCTCTTAATTACCGGTCACGGATTAAAAAGCAGATTTTTCGAAAGAATTGAAAAGCAATGAAAAAATAATATTATAACAATTCAAAGCGAGTAACAAATTATATGAAGTTTCTGTTAAAAAATGGTTTAATATGGTTTAAATCAGGTTTTAGAAAACAAGATATCTTAATAGAAAATCAAAAGATAGTAGAGATATCAGACAATATTAATTCACTTTATACTCAAGAGATTGATTGTACAGATTGTTATGTGATACCGGGGGTTATTGATCTGCATGTTCATACAGGAGAACCAATTAAGGACCTGTTGTTGGCAGAAGAAGAATCAATTACTACTATTAGTAGTTTAAAAGGGGGAGTAACATCAATTGGTACTTTTATTACCGAAACCGTAAAAGATTCCATAAAAGAATCTTATCCAAACAGAAAAAAACGATTCTATCGTTTACCAATTACAACAAGATGGCATTTAACACCTGTTGTAACTAAGTTGAGTCAACTGAAGGACCTTTTAATACAAGATTGTGATATTAAACTATATACGACATATAAAGAAGCCGGTATATATTCATCATATAAAAGAATTTCTGAGATGATGATTTACCTGAAAGGACTTGGTTTGCGTATGAAAAGAGAACCTGTCAGGATATTAATCCATTGTGAAGATAATACGATCATAGAAGAAAAACGACAGAGTATTCCCTTTGACAAGCCCTTTACCTATACATTGAGACGTCCTGAAATAGCTGAGATAAAAGCTGTTGATGAGGTTCTAAATTTAGCTGTAAAGCATAATTACCCTCTACATATAGTTCACGTCTCCTCTCCAGAATCTGCTTTATTGATCAAAGAAGCTAAAAAATCAGCTCCAGTTACCTGTGAAACTGCACCACAATATCTCTTCCTAAATGAAGAAATATTGCTTAAAAAAAATGGTCATCGTTGGCTTTGTACCCCTCCTTTACGATCAGAAAGATCTCGCGGAAAGATGGTTGAATTAGCTCAGGAAGGTATATTTGATGCTTTCGCATCAGATCATTGCCCTTTTGCTGTCTATGACAAAGACAGATATGCTTCAGAACCAGACAAGGTTCCGATGGGATTGCCAGGAGTTGGTGCTCTACTCCCTCTATTGTATGAAGGTCTTGTCGCCAGCGGTAAGATGAGTCTTTCAACATTGATCACGCATTTAACAACTAATCCTGCCAGAATTTTGAATATCTATCCAGAAAAGGGGATAATTCAAGAAAACTCGGATGCTGATTTAGTGATCTTTAAAATTATTGAGGAAGAAAAAAGTGCACAAGTTCAACCAACAGTAGCAATAGCTCATAACCCCTGGGCAGATAGACAGACTTCGTTATCAATAAAGAAAGTCCTTGTGAAAGGGAAACTAATGGTTGATCTCTAATCTAATACAACAAAATATACGAACGGGAATTTCATTTAACCAATAGAAACTTTATAACCCCTTTGTAACCTGAACTAGTCATAACTACCAGATAAACACCGCTGCTGACCGCATCCCCTCTCATATCTTTTCCATCCCAATAGAAAGAATGATGACCGGAAGAAAGCACTTCTGAAACGATATTTATTACCAACTGACCTTTAATGTTGAAAACATCTAATACTGTAAAACCTGTGTTTTGAATAGAGAAAGTTATCTGCAGGTTCTGGTTTCTTGAGTTGCTATTTAGGTTAAAAGGATTGGGAAATACTTTGTGTAATAAAGTATGATATACAATATACTCATCGTCAGTAGAAGATGAGGATCCGGTAGTAAAATTGAATGTTTGTGACCATTCACTATTCCCACCCATATTAATAGCGAGTACTCTCCAATAATAAGTAGTATTCTCTGGAAGTTGTGAAATTGGATAATAAGGATTTTCAATCCTTACCGGTTCAATAAAAAAGTTCTCAAAATCCGAATCTAAAGCAAGTTCTAAAAGATAACTCTCACTGCCATACATCTCTTGCCACTGAAACACTAATTCAGTGTCGGTACTAGTTGCACCATTCTCAGGAAAGATTAATATCGGAGCTGCTGGCGGAATAGTAACTAATGCCGAATTGGAAGGGTTGGAATTTCCGGGAGGGTCTTCAAACCCGGCTACCACATAATAATCATAAGTCCAGCCACTACTAATTGTGATATCAGTAAAACAATTATCATCACATTCATGGTAGGCAATGATTTCTCCATTTCGATAGATCAAGAAATAATGAGGAATTCTATACTGATAAACCTCCCAATTCAGTAAAACTTCATTTCCCGTATATTCAGCGGTCAGATTAAAAGGAGCCGGAGTAAAATCTTCAGAATTATAATCCAATACCATCTGCAGAGCATTGTTGAGATTTAATCTACCTCCGCTGACTGTAATACCCTCTAAAGCCGGAATAACATCAACACTCTCTAAAAGCATATCTTTCAAGAGTAATGCTAACTCGCCCGGATAATCATCATAAAAGTCAATCAATTCTACAGGAGCTGCAGCATACATCATAGCTACCGCACCGGCAACATGAGGAGAAGCCATAGAGGTACCCGACATATTATTGTAATTATTCCCCGGTACTGTCGAGAGAATTTGTGAACCGGGTGCTCCCAGATCTATAGTAGTAGGTCCATAGCCAGCACTTGTGCTTTTTTGATCAGTTCTCGTTGTATTTGTTACACTAATCAAATAGGGACTGGGAAAAGCTGTCGGAACATCACCTACATTATCAACATTTGCATTGATATTCATAGTGGCTGCAGCGCTTAAAATGCCAATTTCACCCATCGCATCGTACATTGCCCCCCAGAGAGGATAATTCTCCGGTTGTCCATAATTGACACCAAAAGAAGAATTGGTAGCAACTACATAGGCACCTAAATCACCATTGGTCTCGTTATAAAGAGACCTCATTTCATAAACATACCCATAGGCAGCTACAACTGTTGCTTCGTTAGATGAAGAACCAGCAATCGGCATTATTTTGACATTCCAATTCACTCCCGAGACACCAAGATTATTATTACCAAATGCCCCTACTATGCCGGATACATGTGTTCCATGTGAGGCACTCGGTATGTTACCTGTATTATTATAGGCATTCCAGCCTTCATAATCATCAATATACCCATTTCCATCGTCATCAATACCATTACCGGGTATTTCATTGATATTCTTCCAAAAATTGATATCAGAGTGAGTTAAAGAAAACCCATCATCTATTACAGCAACAACTATTTCTCGCCCGTTAGCAGTAATCCCACCTGTTGTTATATCCCATGCCAGTGTCGCATCTATATCAGCTCCGGGTACTCCTCCGCTCTGACCGGTGTTTAACAATGCCCATTGTTGATTGAATAAGGGATCATTGGGTGTAGCACGTAGTGATACTTTATGATTGAATTGAGCTTCTTCAATCAGGGGATATTGTTTAAGTGTCTGCAAGAATTCACCTGTAGTAATACTTTCATCGTTGAAAGATATTAGATAGATCCTTAATCTTCGCGATAAAACTCTTTCGACTCGCAACCCATAGTTTGAAAAATCTGCTTCTAATCTCTGTAAATCTGCTTCAATAGTCGTTGTGTTGCGAAAATCACCCTTGATCTGCACGATCAATTCACCCTGAAAATACTCGGTTGATTCAGCTATTAACGTATAAATCAAGAGAGTCAGGATCAGTATTAAAAAAAAGTATTTCATAAGCACCTCTTCTATCTACTATCAATATATATAAAAAGGGTATATAAGTAAAGCAAAAAATCCCTGCAAATATTTACAACGCATTCTTGAGATTCACGTTTAACCACCGAAAATAGTCACTTTCATCTCAATGAATCTTACCAAAAACATTCAATTAGACGAACATCTTTATTCTTGACGCAAGCCAATACAATATAATTCTTAGTAACAAGAAGGATCTGCTATGAATAGTATAAAAGATAACCGTCAGGATGCAAAAGCGTGGAGAAATGATGCCTATGCTAAGGTCACGGGATCAGCTAAATACACTGATGACATGAAAATGAATGGTATGCTGCACGGTGTACCCGTTTATACAAACGAGATTCATGGTAAGATAATCAGTATCAATACTTCAGAAGCCAGCACAAAATCTGGTGTTGTTGCTGTTATAACTGCAGACGATATTCCCGGTGAGATCAAATATGGTCAGATCATTCGCGATTACCCGATATTAGTTAAAGATAAAATCTGCTCCACAGGTGATGTTGTAGCTGTGATTATTGCTAAAACACGAGAGCAGGCAAAAGCTGCTGTTCCATTTGTCAAAGTTAGAACGAAAAAGCTACCCCCTGTCTTTGATCCGGAAAAGGCATTAGATCCAAAATCCGTACTGGTTCATGAAGAGTTTGGCAATAACATTGTAAATCATCATTGTATTCGGAGGGGTGATCTTTCCAAAGGTGAAAAAGATAGTGATCTAATTATCGAGCAAGACTTTGAAACGAGTAGAATAGAACACAGCTATTTGGAACCTGAAACAGCTCTTTGTTGGTTACGTTCAGACGGTGTAATGGAAGTATATGGCAGTATGCAGCACCCCTTCAGCACTCGTCGTTTTGTGGCATCTACACTTGGTGTCTCACTCTCAGAAGTAGAAGTTAGGTCTGTCCCGATGGGTGGTGGTTTTGGCGGCAAAGATGATCTTGCTGCCATCAATTGTGCCCGAGCTGCTTTAGTTGCTAAGATTACCGGCAGACCGGTCAAGATAACTTATGACCGTGAATGGTCTTTTCGCGAGAGTTATAAGCGCCATCCCTACAAAATGCAGTATCGTATGGGCTTGAAAAAAAATGGTAAAATTAGCTTTGTAGAATGCCGTCTTATTGCCGACGGTGGAGCATATTGCTCTGTAACACCTTGGGTGACATGGCGCTCTACTGTCCAATGTTGTGGCCCCTATTTCGTTCCTCATGTCAAATGTGATACTTACGGAGTATATACCAATAATATCTTTTGTGGAGCTATGCGCGGTTTTGGCTCTCCTCAGGTTTGTTTCTCCAGTGAACAACTGATTGAAATAGCAGCCGAAAGGTTAGGTATTTCGGAAATTGAGATGCGTCGTATAAATATGCTTAGACAAGGTTCCGAAACAATTACAGGACAGAGGTTAGATACCCATAAGGTAAGTTTAGAAGAGGTCTTAGACAGAGTTATAGCGGAAATAGATTATCACAAGAAAAGAAAAAAATGCAGCTTCGGTAATAAAAACCAGAAAGAATGGTATGGCATCGGTTTAGCTATGAGTTATCGGGGGATGAGTCTCGGTGCTGAAGGGATAGATTTTAACAGTGCTATCATCAATATTCAAAATGATGGCTCGGTACTTCTGGAAACCGCTGTTCATGAAAATGGGCAAGGTGCCGAGACCACAATGATGAGAATTTTAGCGGAAGAATTAGGTATTGATATCAAACGGATCCGTTACCGGCAACCTTCTACATCAAATATTCCCGATGGTGGAACTACAGTAGCATCACGTGGAACATTAATGGGTGGAGGTGCTGTAGTTTTAGCTGCCAAAAACTTGAAAGCCAAAATGGCTAAAGTTCTGGCTTCCGACCTTAGCTCTTCTCCACAAGACATAATATTCAAAAATGAAACCCTTATTAGTAAAGATAAAAAGAAAAAGATCAGTTTCGATGAAGCAATCAAGATCATGTTCAATCGTCAGGAATATCCCTACAGCTTTGGCCAGTTTCAGGGACCTAGCGTCTCTTGGAACGAGAAAACAGGACAAGGTAATGCTTACTTCACTTGGGTATATGGTTGTCAGGCAGTAGAATTGAAGGTAATTCCCGCATCCAACAAGATTATTCTCCTCAATATGGTAGCTGCTCACGATATTGGCAAAGCTGTTGATATTCATCTTTTAAAGGGACAATTTTACGGCGGAATGACTATGGGGGCCGGTTATGGACTATTCGAGGAATGGAAGACACTCAAAGATAATCAGTACCCTGCTAATTTTAATCAATACAGGGTTCCCAGAAGCATTGATATGCCTGAAATGACAGCTATCATTATTGAAAATAGAGACCCACTCTCACCTTCCGGAGCAAAGGGGATAGGAGAACCGACTAACGAATTAATGGCTCCTGCTATTGCTAACGCTCTCTATGCAGCCACCGGGAAGAGATTCACTAAACAACCGCTGAAGTTAAGGAGTTAGCGTTATTATCTGTGTTGAGGAATAAAGAGATGAAAATAAATTATACAACCGTTAACGGTAAAAAAATTCGCCTGAAAAAGCAAGATCTACAGCGAAAATTAATAGATTGGTTAAGAGAAGATCTCGATCTGACGGGAACTAAAAACGGCTGTGGTATTGGAGTGTGTGGTACTTGTACTGTCTTACTCAACAGGCAACCTGTCAGGTCTTGTATTACAAAGGTTGAAAAAATCATCGATAAAGAAATATTAACAATTGAAGGATTAGCTTATCCGGATGGTTCGCTTCACCCTTTACAGCAGGCATTTATTGATGCCGGAGCCATCCAGTGCGGTTTTTGTACTCCGGGGATGATATTGACTGCCCATGCTTTCCTTTTGCATAATAAGAAAATTAACAGAGATAACATCAGAAAGGCTTTAGCAGCCAATATCTGTCGCTGTACCGGTTATCAACAGATCATCGATGCAGTAATGTTAGCAGCTAAAAGTTATTCAAGGTCAAAATAAACAGTTAAGTGCATAATGTCAAAATGATAAAGAGGTAAAAATGGAACAAGATCTACCTAAGAATCCCGAGCTTTTACTGGAAAAACTAAAGGATTTAAACTTTGATCTATATAATAAAGATTTTCTCCTTACCTGGCAAAAAAGCAGAGATGATTTAATTGCAGTCATGACTGTCGCAGAAATCCTGCAAGCTCTACATAGAATTAAGAAGCCGTTTAAGGTTTTTGATTATGGTTTAGCAATCTCTATCTTTCGTGATCAATCAACCCGCACCAGATTTAGCTTTGCGTCTGCTGTCAATTCGCTTGGACTTGCCTTATCAGAGCTCGACGAAGTCAAATCGCAAGTTGCTCATGGTGAAACTGTGCGAGAAACTGCCAATATGATCTCTTTTATGACTGAAACGATTGGCATCAGAGATGACATGTTCTTGGGTTATGGTCATACCTATATGAAAGAAGTAGCAGAGGCAGTGGAAGATGGTTTTAAGGCAGGAATATTAGCCCAAAGACCTTCTATTATCAATCTGCAATGTGATCTTGATCATCCTACACAATCGCTCTCTGATTTACTGAAATTAAAAGACTACTTTGGTGGTCTGGATAAATTAGCCGGTAAAAAGATAGCCATGAGTTGGGCTTATTCACCAAGTTATGGCAAACCACTTTCGGTACCACAAGGAGTCATCACTTTAATGACCCGTTTTGGCATGGAGGTTGTCCTGGCCTATCCCGAAGGATATGATCTTCTGCCGGATACAATACAAGCGGCACAAGGATTCGCTCAAGAGTCCTCAGGTTCTTTCCGCATTAGTCATAGCATGGAAGATGCCTTTGAAAATGCTGATATTGTCTACCCTAAATCATGGGCTCCTATGTCGGTCATGCAGCAGAGAACTAAGCTGCTGCAAATTAAAGATATGGACGGTTTGAGAGAGTTAGAGAAAAGTTGTCTGGCAAATAATGCAATGTATAAGGGCTGGGAATGTACTGAAGAAATGATGAAGCTAACCAAGTACGGTAACGCCCTCTATGCACATTGCCTACCGGCAGATATCAGCGGTGTTAGTTGTGAAAGAGGAGAGGTTGCCGCCTCTGTATTCGATCGATATCGATATCATACCTATCAAGAAGCCGGCTTCAAGCCGTTCGTCATAGCTGCAATGATCCTTTTAACAAAAATTAATGACCCCTGCTCAAGGTTGTCATCAATATTAAAACACTAATTACGGGAGTAATATTAATGTCTAAAATTTTACCTAAACTGAATGAAGAAATTCGACTTAAGACAGCCCAACGCTGTAAAGAGAGAAATATAATTATCCCTACTTTTACCCAACTGAGAGATCCCGAGACGATTCCAGCTGATATCAAGAATAAGTTGGCTAATATAGGACTTTGGGACGTTGATCCGCTTAATCTTTTCCGTATCACTTGGAAAAATAATACTCAAACGGGACTTTTTGGTGCTGCCAATTATTTAGAGATCCCTTCTGAATTGAGTGGAGTCAAAGCTCGCATTATCGGTTTAGTGGGGAAATATTTTCCTACCGGTTCCCATAAAGTCGGTGCAGCTTTTGGTTGTCTTGTACCGAGAATGATCAGTGGAGAATTCGACCCTACTTATCACAAGGCAGTCTGGCCATCAACTGGTAATTACTGCCGTGGGGGTGCGTTTGACTGTGCATTACTCGCCTGTGATTCCATTGCTATTTTACCCGAAGAAATGTCTCAAGAACGCTTTGACTGGCTACATGAAATCGGAGCCCAAGTTATTGCTACTCCCGGGTGTGAATCTAATGTTAAAGAAATATACGATAAATGCCATGAATTGAGAAAAGATCCGCAAAACATGATCTTTAACCAATTTTCTGAGTTTGGTAACCCCTACTTCCATTATCACGTGACAGCACCTGCCGTTCAAGAAGTTTTCCAAAGTATTGCCAATGATAAGTCCCGTCTGACTGCCTTCGTTTCCTCTACTGGCTCTGCCGGTACAATTGCTGCTGCCGATTATTTAAAGAAGATCCATCCTCTTCTAAAAACCGTTGCCGTTGAAGCATGGGAATGCCCGACACTACTATATAACGGTTTCGGGGGACATCGGATCGAAGGGATAGGAGATAAACATGTTCCTTGGGTACATAATGTGCGAAGCACTGATCTGGTAGCAGCTATAAAAGATGAAGACTGTATGAGATTGCTCAGATTGTTCAATGAAGATGAGGGAAGATTATGTCTTCTTGATCAAGGTGTTTCTCAGAAAACTATTTACAGACTATCTCTACTCGGCATCTCTTCTATCTGTAACTTACTGGCAACCATTAAGTTGGCTAAATACTTTGAGCTGGATAATAATGATGTCATCTTCACTATGTTCACCGATTCGGCAGAATTATATCAATCACGTCTTCTCGAACAACAGAACCAAAAAGGAGATTACTCGAAACTACAAGCTAATATTGATTTCGAAGGATGTCTGAAGAGTCAGGTTTATGATAATCTTTTAGAATTGAGTTACTGGGATAAGAAGCGAATCCATAACCTTAAGTACTATACTTGGATCGAACAACAAGGTATGGAACTCGATGAGCTAAATGCTCAATGGTCTGAGGAGTACTGGACTGAAATATATGAGGATGATGTGGAAAGAATTGAACAATTGATAGTCGAATTCAATAAAATAGTCGCAAGCATATAAGTAAGTGATCTTGTAAATGAAGAGTTCAATATTGTCTTTCAAGCAGATATATGCAATCATTCCTGCAGCAGGCAAGGGAGAAAGATATGGAGAACCTAAAGTTGATGCGTCCATCGGAGACAAAACCTTTATCAAACAAATTCTTGATACTTTATCGCAAACTCCTATAGCTGGAGTAAAGATCGTCAGAGATGTCGAAACCGTTGATATGCTGGACTCAATAAAACTCGGGATTAAGTTGGCTCACAACGATGGCTGGAATGCTCTTGGTTGGTTAATATGGCCTGTTGACCATCCTTTGATTAGCAAAAAAACTGTTATGACTCTCTTAACTACCTTTTACCGGAACCCCGATAAGATTGTCAATCCGTTATATAATGAGCAACGAGGTCATCCAATTGTTATCCCGGTTGATCTAATTATACCGGACAGTAATCTATCAGGTGGCTTAAGACAAGTTATTGCCGATTCTGCTTTTGAGAGAATTGACGTTGAAGTACCCGACTCTGCTGTGATTCAGAACATCAATCACTATGAGGATATACTTCAAGATGTTTGATTTTCTCGATTATTACCAAAAACTCAAACAATTATTGGAACAAAGTGAATCACTCTGGCAAGCAATAGTTGTTCAAACTGATGGATCTACACCAGCCAAACCAGGTATGCATATAGCAATTCCTTTAACAGGAAACCCTTTGGGTAATCTCGGTGGTGGTAACCTTGAATACAGGGTTATTAACATGATCCGTGAACAACAACCATCAACACCGGTTCTTTGGAAATTCAATCTCGATGAACAAGGACTGCCAATTGACGAGAATACTATTTCAACCAGCATGATCTGTGGTGGCAGAGTTGACGTATTTGTTGAACCCCTTTTTTTTGCCCATAAACTCTATGTAATTGGTGCAGGTCATTGTGGTAAAGCGTTAGCTCAACTAGCTTCCAGAGTTAACTTCCAAGTCACTCTTATCGATAACCGTCAAGATTTGCTGATCAAAGAAGAGTATCATGATAGCTGTACTCTTATCTATAATGACTACAATGACATCGAAAAAGCGATCAAATTCGATAAAAATTGCTTTATTGTCATCATGACATACGGTCATGTTCATGATAAACAGGTACTCGAATATTGTTTGAGAAAGCCATTTTTTTATCTCGGCATGATCGGTAGTGAAAAGAAAGTTGCCGAAACATTCGATAAGTTAAGAGCTCAAGGTTTTTCACAAGAAGATCTACAAAAAGTGCATGCTCCTGTTGGACTTACAATCGGTTCCCAAACTCCCTGGGAAATTGCTGTCAGTATAACGGCAGAACTTATAAGAGAGCGAAATCTTCTTAAATGATCCGACTCGGTCTTTGTTGTATCTTTAAAGAAGAACCTATCAAGTTCCATGTTACGACTGCCAAAAGACTGAATAGTTACGAGCAACAAGAACATCTGCGAATTTTAGGTGAGCTTTGTCTCCATAATGCTAAAACTTTGAAAATTGCGCTACAATACTGCGCAAATAACGGTATTGGCGATTTTAGGATTCTCAGCCAGATCAACCCTCTAAGAACTCATCCCGATGTTGGTTATAAACTACATGACCTGCCGCAAGTCGATGAGATATTAAAATATTACAGAGAATGTCGTAATTTCAATAAAAAAAAGAATATTCGTACATCTTTTCACCCCGACCAATTCATTGTCTTATCAACTCCACATCCGAATGTTCTGCAATCATCATTGGCTGAACTAGCATACCAAGCAGAAATAGCCGAATTCATCGGAGCCGATGTCATCAATGTTCATGGTGGTGGTGTTTATGGAAAGAAAAAAGAAACT
This sequence comes from Candidatus Cloacimonadota bacterium, assembly GCA_019429305.1. Taxonomy (NCBI): domain Bacteria; kingdom Pseudomonadati; phylum Candidatus Cloacimonadota; species Candidatus Cloacimonadota bacterium. The sequence continues at coordinate 22,688 of JAHYIR010000007.1, read as the reverse complement.
CTTGGGCGCTTATCTAAGGAAATAGAAAAATTGCCGGAAAAGCTACTCACCAGACTTACTCTGGAAAATGATGATCGTAGTTATACACCAGAAGATCTTATCCCAGTCTGTAAAGCACTTGCTATTCCTCTTGTCTATGATGTTCATCATCACCGCTGTTTACCAGATAAACTGTCTGTGGAAAAAGCAACCGATCTGGCCATTCAAACATGGAATAGAGAACCGCTTTTTCATTTATCAAGTCCTCGAGATGGTTGGAATAAACCAAATCCGCAATTTCATCACGACTTTATAGACATCAACGACTTCCCCGACTACTGGAAAACACTCGATTTAACTATTGAAATTGAAGCCAAATCCAAGGAAGTTGCCATCAAAAAACTAAGAGCAGAATTGATAGCCCAAGGAGTTCAACTTAGATGATCATTTGAACATTCTTCTTTTATGTTTCTATGCCCAACATGATTTACTGCAATAAGTTATAGTTTTTTCGTGTCCAAAAATACTAACGTAAAACACACACTGAATTATTGACATTATCTTCTGCTGAATCAATAGTCACCCTACGAGTCGGCCCTAGCCGACTCGTAGGGTGACTATAGGTAATCTAAAAAAACAATGAAGCTCTAGCTAAGTGATTTTTCAGATTGATTAACTGTGTTTAACAATTCTGTTGCCTCTTGATGACCGGCTTGAGAAGCTTTTTCCCAATATTCTTTAGCTTTATTGATATTATCTATACCATAGAGTTTACCGATTTTGTAGAGTATTTCGGGATCAGAAGACCTTTTCTTGAAGAGATAAAGTTCGTAATGTTCAATCGCTTTTTCTTTATTTTCTGCAGCTTCATAACTCTTAGCCATTTCGAGAATCAGATCTTCTTGAGTTAATTTATCTTTAGAACTACCAAAAAGAGTCTGCATCCTCTTATATTCTTTCTTAGCCACTCTTCCCAATATCAGGAACCTTAAGAGAATAAAAACAAGAACTATTATGAATAATATCGGGAAGATAGTTACAATTGGGTTCATTATCTCTCCTCAAGAAGTCATTTATTTTGATCATTTTCAAAAGTACTTCTATCTTATGTCAAGTTTTATCTGTCAATAATATCCTTGCGATAACTTAACAAAACCAATATTATTAAAACTACTTGACTTTTCATGCATATCTACTAATTTAAAACATATATTCTATAAAGGAGTGTAATTATGAAACGAAGTATGATTCTATTGGTAATCCTGATATTACCAGTGCTTCTACTGTCTAAATCCGGTATTGGTATAATTCTTGGTGAACCTACTGGCATTTCTTTTAAGATGTGGACGAGTGAAACTACTGCTTTTGATGCTGCTTTAGCTTATTCATTTGCCGACAAAGAGCATTTCTATGTGCATGTTAATCACCTCTGGCATAGTACTATTGATTTAGGAGAAACCAAACTACCATGGTTTTGGGGTATCGGTGGCAATATCCGCTACCGAGAAGCAGCTAAAGATAAAGTAAGGGTTGCTGGAAGAATTCCTTTAGGTATTTATCATATGTTTGAAACATTCCCTGCTGATATCTTTTTGGAGGTAGCACCCGGATTAGACGTTATCCCGGAAATATCCTTCTCATTCGGAGCAGCGATAGGGATAAGATTCTATATCTTTTAACCAGATTATCTCTGATAAAAACTGATTGTTATTTTAAGTGAAGAAATTGTGAGGACTAATTAGTCCTCACAATTTCTTCTATAATCTCATTCTTCTGTCGTTTTCCCGCAGCCATTTTTTTCTCTGCCTGAAATCGGGCATGAAACTCTCTACCCTCTTCCAGAAACGAGAAGAATGATCCCTTACTTCAAGATGCACCAATTCGTGAACGATAACATAGTCAATAACTTCTAATGGTGCCATCATCAGTCGCCAACTGAAACATAGAGAACCTTTACTACTGCAAGAACCCCATCTCCGTTCAGCTTTAGTGATCTTAACATCATTAGGACGGTAGTTGAACTTTTCAGATAACTCTTTTACTCGTTGTGGGATGATTTGATACCCCTGATAAATGTACCAAGCAACCAGAATTTCTCTGATTTTGGGTTGGGCTTTTGAATTGAAAAATAGTTTATCCCCTAATTCTATTATCTGTTCTGTATGCTCTCTATAGCTTATAGGGTATTCCTCACCCAGATAAAGAATCGATGCACCCTCATCAAATCTTCTTTCTTTTGGTCTGGTCTCAAGGGCTATTCCGATTCTTTTTCTGATCCAGTCATTCTTATGCTGGACAAATTCAATTATTCTAGCTTCTGAGAGATGATAAGGTGCTCTAATTATCAACTCCGCATCAGGGGTTACCGTTAAAGAAAGCGTTTTCCTGTTAGATCTGATAATAACACCTTGTATTTGATCCTTTTTATCATCTTTGGTCATGAGTCAGCTTCCATTTATTTTTACTACTAATATGCCCTATTATATACAAGTCAACATTAAATAAAAATTCTGAGATAACTTCACTTGCCTAGATCAATTAAGAATTGACGATATGAGACTCTATCTTTATCTGGCTTCTTTTCATAATAAAAATCTTTTTAAAACATTGATACGTCAAAGGGGACTATATGACTGATTTAAATGCAAATAGAATCAAAAATTATTTACAGGAACTATGTAATCACTATCCTCACCGTTGTACAGGGAGTATAGGAAATAATTACGCTGCGACCTATTTTCTGGAAAGGGCTAAAGAACTCGGTTTTGAAGTTACAACTCAAGACTTTGATTGTATTGATTGGTATTCAGGCGAGGTTTTACTGACTTCAAGAGGTTTAAGCTATCAGGCATCTCCATCCCCTTGGTCTTTAGGTACTGATAGTAAAGCAGAGCTTATCTCTATCAGTAATTTAAAAGAGCTCAAAGAAGAGAATATTCAAGACAAAATTGTCCTTTTACGCGGAGAAATAGCCAAAGAACAATTAATGCCTAAGAATTTTATCTTTTATAACCCTGAAGAGCATCAAGAAATTATCAAACTTTTAGAGCAAAAGCATCCCAAAGCTATCATAACGGCAACTGAGAAAAATCCCGAACTGGTAGGGGCAGTTTATCCGTTCCCACTATTCGAAGATGGCGATTTTAATATACCATCAGTATATATGACTGCTGAAGAGGGTTCTAAGCTGTTAGAGCAAGTAGGAAGATCTGTTCATCTCAAATTTAAGACGATCCGTATTCCGGCATCAGGTTTTAATGTGATAGCTCGTAAGGGTAATAAAAACGCTAAAAAGATAGTAATTTCTGCTCATATTGATACCAAGCTGCATACACCCGGTGCTCTTGATAATGCGACCGGTGTTGTCATCATGCTCTCAATGATGGAGTTGTTAAAAGATTATCATGGTGAACATTGTATAGAGTTTTTAGCAATGAACGGGGAAGATTACTATGCAGCTTCGGGTGAAATGAAGTACTTGGCAGAAAACGAGGGTAAATTCTCTAATATCATGCTTAACATCAATATCGATGGGGCAGCTTATAAAGGAGCTAAAACAGGTTATTCACTAATGTGTGATAATCCGACCTCAATGGAGCAAATCATAGAACCATTAAGAACTAATCCCGTTTTTAAGGAAATTGAGCCCTGGTATCAGGGTGATCATATGATCTTCTTTATGCAAGGAGTACCGGCATTAACCATAACCTCTGATAATCTTTCTTACATACTGACCGAGATTGCTCATACAGAGAAAGATACTATCGATAAAGTTGATCATAAAATTCTAGCAGAAACAGCAAGAGCACTCGCTTTAATAATTAGAAAGATCTAATTTAAAGGATTCAAAAGCATCAGGTAGGAATATGAACTTCCTACCTGATGCTAATGTGGTCAGCGTATTAAATTCATGAAGTGATAGAGATGTGTTGGAAGGTCGCCCGGCTTACGAGCAGTAACGAACTGACCATCAACTACCGTTGCCTCATTAATAAACTGAGCACTCGCATCCGTTACTTCTTCTGCTATACCTGGCCAAGCAGCAATCCGTTTTCCTTCAACTACACCGGCTGAGATCAATATCTGGGGACCATGACAAATAGCACCTATTGGCTTATTTGTTTCTACAAAATGTCGAACAACTTCTAACACTCGCTCATCACGGCGTAAAAGCTGAGGAGCTCTTCCACCGGGTAGATATAGTGCCTGATAGAACTCGGGCTCTATCTGTTCTATAGGAGTTGTTGAAGGCAATGGAGCAGAATTGTAACCAACTACTGCTGTCCCTTCCAGTGAAGCTACCGTAACAGCGTATCCCTCTTCTATAAACCGATACAATGGGTAGAACAATTCCAGATCATTAAAATTGTTCTCTGTAATGATCAATATTCTCCCTTTAGCATCCAGATGAGGGTTTTCCGGTACATAATTGGCTGATACTTCTACCGGCTCTTCAATCTCCGGGGCACAGGAGACTAAGGCAAATGTTGCAATAGCTGCGATCGAGATAATTATTCCCTTCAATGTTTTTAATGCTTTCATAAAACCTCCTTAGTATTAGTTAATCGTTCTTTCGAATAGTATTAGAATTAGAGTTATACAAGCTAAAAACTAACCCAATTGTAGAGATGATAGAACTTAAATTAATTCTCCCAACAAAGATAACCTCCATCCTTAACTTATATATTATCTATATAGTTAACGTCACTTGTGCTTCAGAATTACAGATAATTTTTAATAATACTGTTTCCAATCTATTTATCGATTATTAATTATATACAAAATACTTTCTTTGTTAACTAAGTGTTGCTGAATTAGGTGGACTATTATTGTCTTTAGGGCTAATTACTTTATATGTATTCCGATGAGTTATTTCAAGAAGAGGTTGTTCAACTAGAAATTGATTCTCAATCCCACCGCCAGATAGTTGAATAGAGCAAATGTATAAACCTCATCAACGTCAGAACCACCTTCAAGAACCCTGTATCCAACTCTGACATAAGATTTTCTGTTGATCTCGTAAATCAAAGCCAGCAGAACATCGGCTGCTCTACCATAAGGAGAGAAGAGGGCTTCACCGTCCATATCCAAAGTAATTCGGGGTGTTATAGTGTATCCTAAATGAAAATTTATCAATGGTACTACCCCAGTATCAAGTTTTGTTGCTGATTGCTCCTCAGATTGAATCGAGATCTCAGCATCTCGAACCTTTAAGGTTAGTCCAACACCTTTGATAATGCGATCTTGATTACGAAAATAATAGCGATATTGCAAACGATAAGAATCAAACCGATAAATTGCAGAAAGCTTTTCACCTGCTTCAAAGACCTCTCCCTGAAAACTAATATCTCTATCTAATTCACCTTCCGGTTCTATCGTTAGTGGTGCATAGAGTAATGAAAAACGATGCCTTTCTTTAAATCTATAATGCAGATTTAATCTATAATAAAAGCCAATGCCTGCATCCAATTCTTCAGTCAGTGAGAATTTTGTGGCATCTCCTTTTCCCGGAATGCGAACATCATTGTATCCAGGAATAAAGATTCCACTTTCAATATCAGCTGATAGAAAGGCGTAACCAGCTGTAGCAAAAGTTATCAAGAACAACCAAGTCAGCAATATAGTCTTTTTCAAAGCAACCTCGCTTAGTTTTATTACCTTTCAATATAATACATTTTTGTTCTAATGAAAATGATATGTAGCTTTCAGTAACGGAAACATAATGAAATCACCTGTATCCTCTAAAGGTCTGATCCCACCAAGCTCCCATGACATATTCGTCGAACGAAATCTGACACCAAAGGAGATCAGTCCGTTAAAATCTTCTTCAAACAAACGAGTCATATTAGCATATTCAACTATTAATGAGATTTTATCGGAAGGATCAAAACGGTAACCTCCCATTACTACAAATTGTCCTGTAATATCTTTTTCAGGCACGAAAAACATTAATGCCACATGAAGGCTGTTTCCACGATTTTTACTGAGACTAAACACATTGCCCAACGAATATGTCGATGTTTTAAATGTATATGATGTAAAGAGAGCTGATTCCAGATAGTCAGTACTTAAATAGTTTTGTTTTGCTCCAATTGTTATGGTCTCGAAAGCCTCTTTAACGATCGGAAACAAGGTAAAGGCACCTAAATGAGTACTGTTGGTTATCCCGTAAACATAATTCAAAAAGAATACCTCATACACAGTAAAATAGGAATCATGCTGCGGCATAGTATAAGCAGTGGGCATCAGCAATAAATCATGATCACCCACTCTGTAAGTATTAGCATAGGAAAGCAAAGGAATCATTAGAATGATTAAGAGAATAGTTTTTTTCATAAATACCTCCGGAGATTTGTATTACTCCCTTCAGTATAATTTATCACTAAAATATTGGTGCATTCCGGAGAGTAATTATCTATTCTTATAGATAATAATCCTTTTTCTCGTGTCAATAAAAAATCTCTATATATACTTAGACCGGTAGCTAGATATTCTCTATGATGATATCTTGCTCTTTGTTGATTGAAATAATAGACTCTGTTTCTCAAAGAAAGACTAATCTTTACGATCTACTCATTAGTTAACCCTGTTAAGTTTATTGACAATTTTCTCTCTAACCGGAGAGCTTGATAAGGAGTCAAACAATGAAAAGGATTGTTATTCTGTTACTGCTCAGCTATGTGATATCACTTAATTGTTCAGCGGTTTTCTTTGTTGATATTAATTCGTTTATTGGTAGCTACTATTATCCGGAGCGCACAGATAAAGAATTCAACTATTATGATGTTCAAGATGTAAGGTTTGGCTTAAAGAATATCAGTGTGGATAATCTAAATCTAGCTGTAACCTTGAACTATTCTGAAAATTTAACTGATTACACAATCGGATTGAAGAAACTGCAAGTATCCTACGAGGGGTTTAATAATTGGCAGTTAGCTTATCTTATTGACAACTTAGGTTATGGAAAGGCATCCGAATATTTTGAACAGGATTTGACCAATCCTGATTATCGACTTCATAGGTTGGGAGATTATAGATTTTCCGGCATTAATTTAGAACATAAACTATTATATCACATTACTGCAGCTCATTTTTTGGGGGGTAACAAACATAATACTGTTATCGGTACTTCTGCTTTAAAATGGAATTTGAATCCATTATCAATCAAACTGTTCTATTTACATACAGGAAGAGACAATAACTTTAATAAAACAATGCATTCTATCGGCTTCGAAACAGAATTACAGACAACCTATGTTGAATTTTTTCATTCCCAGTCATGGCAACACTTGAACTCAGTATTTAAAAAAACTAACTATCTTACTTATTCTGAGTTGCTCTTCTCCTTCACACCGGAGTTAATCGCCGGAGGCAATTTCTTCTATGCTAAAGAATATCGTGGTTTTTCTTCATGGCAAGATTATTCGCTTTTAACAACATATCAATTAAAAAGTTTAAATAACACACTGATTTTCAGCCACACTTCAGCTAATGATCTTAGAAAAAGCAAGCTGACAGCTATCATTTCTTATAGTTTTACAGAAAGTTTTTCTTTAGGGATAAATGGTGCAACTCATCTACCTAAAACAAATAGGAATTACTACTCTTTGGGGTTTCAAGTCAAAATAAATGAAAAGTATCCTTTTTAGGTCTATTCTGCTTATTGCTGTCATTATGTTAACTCTTCTCTCTTGCTCATGGGATGAAGAAAGAAGATTAGCAAAGACATATATCGTTATCACTTTTGATGATCAGCATTCAAGCATCTACGATATTGCCCTACCTATTATGCAACAGCACGGTTTTAAGGCTACCAATGCTATCAATACAAACAGGATAGGAAGAACAGGTAATTTGACTTGGCAACAGGTTGAGGAATTGGAGTTTTCTATGGGCTGGGAAACTGCTGGTCATACTCTTAATCATGCCAATTTACCTGATTGTGATGATGATGAAGCACTTTATGAAATTGAACAGGATTGGTTAAATCTTAAAGAAAGGGGATTAAGTCACGATACTTTTGTTTTACCCCGAGGGCATGCTACAGAGCGAGATTATCAAATTATTAAACGGTTTTATAAGAATATCCGAAACAGCATTGATTCCAGAATGCGTTACCCTATTGATAGATGGCATATTGGCTATTTCCCCTATTTAACACATTTCACTGCCCAAGATGCCATAACGAGGATCTCAGAAGGAATACTTAATAAAGAAGCTCTAATTGTCATAGGTTTTCATCGTTTCAATGATCCTGAACATACTCACAGTTGTGCTGAAGAAGACTTTATCCAGATCATGCACTTTATCAAGGATCAAGGTCTAACACTGATAACATTGAAAGAGGCAGCAGAATTATTGAGATAAGGTATAAAGCTCACAGATATATTTGCTTGACGATTAACCAGAACTCGTATATCTAACTTTGCTTTGAAAATGATAAATCATTCTAAGGAAATGTATGAATAGAAAACTGGCTATTAGGGAACTGGCTATTCTATTGGTTATTCTCTTTGTTGGGACTTACATTTTCCGCACTACAGACCTTGATATTAGAATTCAACGTCTCTTCTTTTCCCAAACTGAGGGTTGGTTTCTCTACAATCTACTTTTATTCAGACTTATATACTATTACGGTAATATTCCAGCAATACTTACAGTAATAGGAGCCATTGTTTTTCTTGTTGTGGGGATTAAAAACAAAAAATACGCTATCTACAGAAAGATTAACTTTTTTATCATTCTGACAATGCTAATCGGACCTGGTTTAGTCGTAAATGCCGTTTATAAAGAACACTGGGGCAGACCAAGACCACGACATATTACAGAATTCGGGGGTAACGAACAACATCTCAGGGTATGGAATAAAGGGATCAGTGGAACTGGGAATTCATTTCCTTGTGGTCATGCTTCAATGGGCTATTTTTTCTTCGTCTTCTATTTCATTTTCAGGGGAAAAAATCGGAAGCTCGCAAACATATCTTTGTTGTTTGCCTTAGCTTTTGGCTCTCTAATAGGTCTTGCCCGTATTGCACAGGGAGGTCATTTTGCCAGTGATGTCTTGTGGACTGCCGGATTCCTTTACTTGATTTCATTCCTACTGTATCATCTCTTAGGTATGGAAGCAAACCTGTACAGTACAAAAGAGTTAAACAGCAAGATCAGTAAACCTGCCATTATACTGTTACTTGCCTTAATCCCTATATCTGTTTACTTGCTTCTTTTAGCAACCCCTTATTATAAAACTAAGCAAATTAACTTATCGTTATCAGAAACAAACTTTAATTTTGTTAAGATTGAGGTTGAAAGAGGAGCAATAAGCTTTGAGTTATCAGATTCACTTGATCTGACTTATCAAGCACAAGGATTTGGTTTCCCCGGTAGCAAAATAGATTATACTAAGCATGTTAGAACTAGTCAGGATACTACCTATACAGAACTCTTTATTTATCAAAAGGGATTATTCACAGAACTCAATAACCAGATCACTCTCACTTTAGCTCCAGATAATAATACTGCCTATCTTATCACTGTTCAGAAAGGACAATTTTATCCTCTGGAATCACAACACCTTCAACACTTCGAAGTAGTCTCAAAACAAAATCAACTGCATATCTCTCCACGAGTTATAATAGAAAACTAACTACAATCTCCAGTAATGATATAGCAAATATATGAGTAATCAGTTAGCTTCTATTTCCTTGACAGCTAAACCAGTAATAAAAAACATAGTCAGATTGAACAAAAAATAACCTAAAGATAAAATATAACAAGGAGTTAGGATGCCAGTACCAAAGAGGAAAACTTCAAGAGCCAGACGAAATAAGCGTCGAACTCATCAAAAGGCAGAAATGCCTGTGTGGACTACTTGTCCTCATTGCAATGAAGCAATGCGTCCTCATAATATATGCGAAAAATGTGGGCACTATAAAGGAAAGAAGTTTATCAATATCGTCAAAGAATAATGCGAATCGCTTTAGATGCTCACGGTAGCGATAATTCACCAGCACCGGAAGTTGAAGGTGCTGTAAAAGCTATCTATGAAAATTATTGTGACTTCGTTTATTTAGTAGGGAAAGAAGAAGTTATCAATAAAGAACTAAGTAAGTATTTTTATGATAAAAACCGCATAAAGGTCGTTGATGCCAGACAAGTAATTACTATGGAAGATTCGGCTGCTTTGTCTTCTAAAAACAAACCCGATTCATCATTAGTAAGAGCAATGGAATTGCATAAAAATGGAGAAGTCGAGGCTGTTGTCAGTGCCGGCAATACTGGGGCAGTTATGGCTTCATCACTTTTTCTACTGGGCAGAGTAAAAAATGTCCATAGACCTGCTATAGCTTTACCACTACCTACTCAACAAAATTATGAAATTGTACTCGATGTTGGCGCTAATGTAGATTGTGAAGCGGAGCATCTTGTTCATTTTGCTATTCTTGGTAGTTTGTATGCCCGTGAGATGTTAAATATCGAATCTCCTCGCGTATCACTACTTAATATTGGTGAAGAAAGCGTTAAGGGAAGTAAATTGATCAAAACAACTTATGCACTACTGGCTGCCGAGAAGAAGATTAATTTCATTGGTAATATCGAAGGGAAAGATCTTCTAAAAGGAGTTACTGATGTTGTTGTGTGTGATGGTTTTGTCGGTAACATAATATTAAAAACCGTTGAAGGTGCAATTGTCTCTATATTTGATATAATGAAAGAACAGTTTAAAAAAGATTGGGTAGCTAAGATTGGTGCTCTTTTATCTTTTCCTGTCTATAGTTACCTTAAAAAAAAGCTTGACCATACAGAGTATGGGGGAGCATTATTGGTCGGTCTTAATGGATTACCTATTGTCGCCCATGGACGATCCAATGGAAAAGCAATAATGAACGCCTTGAAATTTGCTTGCAAGATATCAAACTCAGGTTTTGTTCATAAAGTGCAACAATATTTTGAAGAGGTATAATATGATTGCCATATATGAAGCAAGGTTTACCGGAACCGGTAAGTACGTTCCGAAGAAGATTTTAAACAATTACGATCTGGAGAAAATGCTCGACACAAGTGACGAGTGGATAAAGACAAGAACAGGCATGTTTGAAAGAAGAATAGCTGATCCAAGCGAAGCCTCTTCCGATTTGGCTTATGAGGCTTCAAAGATAGCCATTCAGGCTGCTGGTCTCAAACCGAAAGATATTGATATGATCATCGTTGGCACTATTTCCCCTGACCACCTTTTCCCATCAACTGCATGCATTTTACAAAAAAAACTCGGTACAAAAAACTGCCCGGCTTTTGATATCTCAGCCGGTTGTACAGGTTTTGTTTATGCTGCCAGTATCGGACATCAATTTGTAGTGACAGGGAAAGCAAAAAACGTACTGGTTGTTGGTGTTGAGATTCTCTCAAGGATTACCAATTGGGATGACAGAGGCACTGCCGTTCTCTTTGGTGATGGATCTGGAGCAGCTGTTATCTCACGTACAGAGCCAACTAGCATTTCAAAAATCATTGACTTTGATATGAGTGCTGATGGAACGTTTGGTGATCTACTGATCATACAAGCTGGTGGTTCAAGAATGCCACCTACCATGGAAACAGTGAGAGATAATAAACATACTCTATATATGGAAGGTAATAAAATCTTTAAGCTTGCTGTCAGATCAATGCAAGAAAGTGCTGAGACGCTCTTACATCGTAACAGATTGGATATAAGATCAATAGACTGGCTCATACCTCATCAAGCTAATTTAAGAATTATTGAATCACTCGGTAAAAAACTCAATATCGATTTAGAAAAAGTCATTGTAACTATTGATAAATATGCCAATACATCTTCTTCTACGATCCCAATCGCTCTTGATGATGCCATAAGATCGAATAAGATCAGACATGGTGACCTGGTTCTATTAGTTGCCTTTGGTGCAGGATTAACTTGGGGTGGCATACTTTTCCGTTATTAGATGACCTCATAACTTTTCAATTTTTTCGACAACTCTCACATCTCTAAATACACATAGATAAGGAGGTTTCTTTGGCTTATAAAGATAAAAAAATTGCTTTTGTTTTCCCGGGACAGGGTGCTCAATATATAGGAATGGGCATGGATTTTGTTGAGCAGTTTCCTGAATTAATCAACGTATTAACAGATTTTGATAAAAAAAATAATACAAACTTAACTAAGATTATCAAGGAAGGACCTGAAGAAGAGCTTAGACAGACTAAATATACCCAACCGGCTATACTATTTCACAGCATAATTTCTCTACAGGCATTACAGAAATACATATCAATTGAACCCGATTTCGTAGCCGGACATTCATTAGGAGAGATAACTGCTTTAGTAGCAAATGGAGTATTGAGTTTTGCTGATGCTTTGTATTTAGTGCATAAACGTGGTGAATTTATGATCAAAGCTAATCAGGGAACCCCTTATGCAATGGCGGCTATCATAGGATTAGAACCTTCAATCATAAATGAAATTTGTACAGAAGCTTCTTCTGAAGGATTGGTAGTTGTGGCAAATTATAATAGCCCGGAACAGACTGTTATTTCTGGAACAGAAAATGGTGTTAAAAGAGCATGTGAATTAGCAACCCAAAAGGGTGCAAAACGAGCTTTACCGCTACCTGTTGGTGGTCCATTCCACTCGCCTTTAATAGCACAAGCAAGTGAATGGCTTGCCCAAGAAATGGATAAATTAACCTTCAATGAGACCGATATACCTGTAATCTCTAATGTAGATGCCAAAGCCCATACTTCTCCTCAACAGATCAAAGAGAATTTGACTCGCCAAGTGACATCTTCAGTTTTATGGGTAGATTGTGTAAATGAGTTAATTAGTTTGGGAACTGATCTATTCTTAGAATTCGGACCTAAGAAGGTTCTTGCCGGAATGATTAAAAAGATTGACAGAAACGTTGAAATTATAAGCTTAGATACAATACAGGATTTAAGAAACGTAAGGGATGCATTGGAGCAATATTGATGAGATTAGAGAATAAAGTAGCTGTTATTACGGGAAGTGCCAGAGGAATTGGATTTGCCATTGCTTCTGCTTTTGCCCGTCAAGGTGCACTATCGGTCATAATTGATCTTTATCAGGATGCAGTTGATGCTGCCGTTGGCAAAATAAACGACCAAGGATATAAAGCAGTCGGTTTTGCTGCTAATGTTACAGACTCCCAAAGTATTGAAAGTGTTTTTACCGAGATTATTAGTCAGTATTCAAGAATAGATATTCTGGTTAATAATGCCGGGATAACGAGAGATATGCTCATCATGAAAATGAGTGAAAACGACTGGGATAGTGTTATCAATGTTAATCTGAAGGGAACTTTTAATTGTATCCAGAAAGTCTGCCGCATTATGATGAAACAACGAGAAGGGGTCATTATTAATATCTCCTCCGTTATTGGTATCTCGGGAAATGCCGGTCAAGCTAATTATGCCGCTTCAAAAGGTGGTGTGATTGCCTTAACAAAGTCAGCAGCTAAAGAATTTGCATCCAGAAATATTAGAGTTAATGCTGTAGCGCCCGGTTTTATTCAAACGGAAATGACAGCCAATTTACCTGAAACAGTTGTAAGCAACTATCTGGAATCTATCCCTTTGAAAAAAGCAGGTACTGCTGATGATGTAGCAAACGTATGTATATTCCTGGCTTCTGAAGATGCCAGTTATATAACAGGTCAAACCATCAATGTTGATGGTGGCTTAATTATGTAAAACGAAGAGGAGGAATCAATGGACATTTTGTCAAAAGTTAAGGAGATAATTGTTAACGAACTTAGTGTAGACGAAGCACAAATTACTCAGGAAGCCAGATTTATTGAAGATTTAGGTGCTGATTCTTTGGATACCGTTGAACTGATCATGAAATTCGAAGAAGAATTTGAGATTAGTATTCCGGAAGAAGATGCTGAAAAAATGAAGACAGTCGGTGATGCTGTCGAATATCTTAAAGGAAAATTGGGTTAATTATTTGTTAATTGCTCAGCTGCTTGATGCAGCTGAGCAATTATTTTCTTTGCCATTCATTCTCTACAGTTATATTAATGATCCCGTAGAGAGAAAGATACATTTTTAATGAATAACTCTGTAAATGTAAATAATGTTAAAGAGGTAGTAGATAATGAATAAAAAACGAGTAGTCATAACCGGAATAGGCGCTATAAATGCATTAGCAAACAATGTTAATGACACTTGGCGAAAACTGATCAATGGTGAGAGTGGCATCGCTTTAATAACCAAGTTAGATACAACAGAATTATCGAGTAAGATAGCTGCTGAGATCAAAGATTATGACCCCTTGAATTATTTCGAACCTAAGAGTGTTAAGAAACTCGACCTATATACTCAATATGCTCTTATTGCCGGTAGACAGGCAATGGAAGATTGCGGTATCTTAAATACTCAATATGATGCTAATCGTTTTGGTGTGATACTTGGTGCTGGTATTGGCGGAATACAAACTTTCGAAGAAGAAGCAAACAAGATGTTTACTGCCGGTCCAAGAAGAATTAGCCCATTCTTTATACCAAAAATGATATCCAACATAGCTGCTGCACAGCTTTCGATAGACTATCGGTTGAAAGGGGTTAACTATACTTGTGTATCAGCTTGTGCTTCGGCAAATCATGCTATGGGTGCTGCTTTTAGGGCTATCCAATACGGAGATGCCGATATGATTGTTACTGGTGGTAGTGAAGCAGCAGTGACACCTCTGTCTCTGGGTGGCTTCTGTTCAATGAAAGCTCTGAGTACCCGTAATGATGAACCTCACAGAGCTTGCCGTCCCTTTGACAAAGAACGAGATGGATTCATTATGGGCGAGGGAGCAGCATTACTAATAATGGAAGAATTAGAGCATGCCCTAAAAAGAAATGCCAAGATCTATGCTGAAGTAATTGGGTTTGGTGCTAGTTCAGATGCCTATCATATAACTGCCCCCGAAGAAAATGGTGGTGGTACTGTCCTTGCTATAGAGAATGCCCTTAATGACGCAGGATTAAAACCGGAAGAAGTTGATTTTGTCAGCGCCCATGGTACCTCTACTCCATTAAATGATAAAACCGAAACAATTGCTATTAAAACTGTCTTTGGTGAACATGCTTATAAGTTGAAAATAAATTCCACTAAATCTATGTTGGGTCATACTCTCGGTGCTGCTGCAGGTATAGAAGCAATTTCCTGTATCATGTCTTTTCAAACAGGAGTTATTCATCCTACTATCAATTACGAATTCCCTGATCCCGACTGTGACCTTGACTATGTCCCCAACAAAGCAATTAATCATACTGTAAATGTCGCCATCAGTAATTCTCTAGGTTTCGGTGGACATAATAGTGTACTTGTATTGAAAAGATATTAAACTTCTGGATCTTTTCGATATTTTAAATAGGTTATAGAAATATACCGAAATGTTTTGAATAAGTAAAAATAACTTTTTTGAGGTAGGGCGACTCAAGTCGCCTTTTTTCCTTAGTGATGAAGCTATGAATAAAATAATCTCATTTTTTAAAAACTCTTTAACGCGAAAAAAAAAAGATCAGACAGTATCGTCATTTATATCAAGGAAAACTGATCTTAACAAACTCCAGTCAACTATATCCTATATTTTCAAAAATCCGCAACTCTTAGCTACCGCTTTGACTCACAGTTCTTGTAGTAAACATAAGAACGGACATTCTAAACCATTTGAATATGAAAGGATGGAATTTTTTGGAGATGCTATCTTGGGTTTGGTTACCGTTGAATTTCTCTTTCATAAATATAGCGACAAAGCTGAAGGCGATCTCTCCAAGTTAAAATCAAATATCGTCTCCGAAAACTATCTGTCTGTGAAGGCAAAGACGATCAATCTCGGTTCTTATATCAGATTAGGAGAAGAAGAATTCAAATCAAAAGGATATGAAAAGAAATCGATATTAGCAAACATGATGGAGTCTTTGATTTGTTCAATTTATCTTGATGGTGGCTTAGAAGCGGCAAGAGATTTTATAACTAACTTCATATTGAAAGGTTTTGAAAAAGAGCTCTTAAGTGAAATTCATATCAATTATAAGAGTATTCTTCAAGAATACTGCCAATCTAAATACCAGAAACTTCCTGACTACAAAACCGTCTCTGCAGAAGGACCAGACCATAAAAAAACGTTTACCGTTGTAGTATATCTCAGTAATGAGAAGCTCGGGCATGGCATCGGAATGACTAAAAAAGCTGCTGAACAAAATGCTGCTCGGGAAGCTTGTCATAAACTGGGAATATGAAGATTTTTCCCATCTTTATCCCCTTTGCCGGTTGTAAAAACAGATGTATTTATTGTCAGCAACAACTTATTACACGGACAGTAAATCCCGATTTTATTAAGATTAGGGAGCAGCTATCCAAGTTTTGTGTCAAATATCAAGAAATAGCAAAAGAAATTGCTTTTTATGGTGGTTCGTTTACTTTGCTAAGTCACAAACAACAAAAAGAATTGCTCAACGAGATTAAACCTTTTATCCCCTTTGTTGAAGGTATAAGAGTTTCAACCCGACCTGATGGTATTACAAAGGAGAGTCTCTCTTTCGCTGCGAACAACCGGATAACTACAATCGAACTTGGAATACAAAGTTTCGATGATCATGTATTAATTGAAACAAAGAGACCTTATAATTCAGCAGAAGCAATAGCGGCTTCCAGAGCAGTAAAAAGTGCAGGAATTAAATTAGGCATTCAACTAATGCCCGGTTTACCAGGAGAGACAGCAGAAAGTATCCGGAATACTATCAAACAGACAATATCACTTCAACCTAATTTTGTCCGTATTTATCCTACATTGGTACTCAAAGATACAGAAATGGCAGAGATGTATCAGGCAGATATTTATGCACCATTAGCTTTGGAAGAAGCTATCCGTATTTCTGCCGAAATGACCATTAAATTCAGAAAAGCTGCTATCAAAGTAATCAAGATAGGATTACATTCAGATCTATCTGCAGATTCAGTGACGCAAACAACTAAATACCATACAGAGAATAATCCTATCTCATTGAAGATTCCAGATTTACCCGATACCATTATTGCTGGACCTTATCATCCTGCATTCGGAGAACTTGTCTCGCAGGAAATACTGTATAAAAATATCATCAATTCTTATCAACCAAACAGATCTTATCTTATCTCAACCCGAGCTATTTCCCTCTTTAAGAGGGATGATGAGTATCTGTTAAAAAAAATCAAAAAAAACTTGCCTATTAATAAGCTACCGGTTATCTTAGACGACAAAATTGAAAAAGAAATGGCCTTCTTAATTGAAAGTAAGCCCGATTTTCTATGGTAATATGCAAAATGATACGGAAAATAGTCTTCTTTATATGTTTAATTTTTATCGCTGCGATTTTAATGCATTGTGCTCTACCAAAGGAGTTTACTGGGCTTTCTTGGAATGTTGACTTCAATGTACCCTTAATGAACAGAATGTTTCATGTTTATGAATTAGAAGACGAATCCCATTTCATAATGGATGGTGAAGAAATGTTTCTCGTCTATTGTGATGATCTGGAGAGTGATATTGCTGCATCTGAGATCAGTATAAATCCGAAAACAACCGATATTACACCAATCTCTTCTTTCGAAACAGGAAATATTATACCACTTTACATTGATGAAACAGGCATCGAACTGGAAGATATTGAACTGATCCATGGAGTATTAGAAGAGGGTATTTTTAAGATAGAAATAATTGATCCCAGACCTGAAATTGAAGAAATGGAGATAATATGTTACGATATCTTAGACCAGGAAGGACAACCATTTCAGGTGAGGATCACTGACTTTACTACCTCCGTATACAGCTTTGACCTCAGTGGCTTTTCGATCGGAGATGTAGAGAATGATCAAGTGCTTGACTATCTGGAGTTTTTTGTACAAACTACTTCTGAAGAATTTTTCTATGATTTGCTTTATCTGCGTATTTTTTTTGATGAACCTTTATATTTTTCCTATTTTCGTGGTTATCTGGAAAATAAAAGAATCCGTCTAAATGATACAATACTTGCTAATGATATAAATTTCCCCATTAATATCTCGAATGCCTTCCAGTTTGATGAAGGAACTTTAGAGTTGACTTTCAGCAATGAACTCGGTTTTGACACTCAATTTATAGGCACAATAACCGGTGTGAATGAAAAAGACCAAAAGATCTATGCACTCTATATAACTGAAGAAGATCTGGTTGTTTTTTACAGAGCAGTAGGTATTGATACTCCAACTACAACAACTGTCAGTATCACAAAACCGGAAGTAACAGATCTGATCAATATCTTCCCAGAAGAGATGTTAATCGAAGAATCTTACTTCATATTAGGTAATTCTGATCAGATGCCTGGATTTGCCTTAGCATCCGACAAAAACAGTGGTAGTTTTACTCTGAAAACTCCCTCGATCTTTTCAGTGAGCAATGAAACTGTTGTACCTGACTCAATTTATACTTTAGAAATTACAGAAACTAATCGAGATTATATTGAGAAATATACGGAAATGGTATATCTCAATATAACTTTAGAAAACACTATACCTGTGGGTTTATCTATTGATATTTATTTCAGTGAGGTTTCAGATACTCTTTTTATTTTTAACCCCGATATCTATCCAGAGATTCATTCTATAAAATTTGCAGAGAATTACGTTTCAGGAGCAGTTAATGACTCAGAACCTACAAAAAATGAAATTGATTTCTTATTAGAACGACAAGAGATCGAACTTTTTCTTAACGAAACCATCTATTATGCCTTCAAAATAACTTTTGATGAGAGTATTGGCACTGTTACAGTGCTTCCAGATAACTACTTAAGGTTAATCAGTAAATTGGGTATTAATCTCAATGTTGATCTGGATATGTAATTGATACTATGAATATATTATATCTGAGATTTCTTCATCCCACAAAAGTACAATTAGTCATCTTAATTGCGATAATTTTGCTTGGCCTTTCATTGAACCTTTCTGCCTATTCAGGTAGTTCTCTCGCTCTGGCTGGTAGCTACTCTCTTAGGGCTTCGGGTAGTGAAGCTAATTACTGGAATCCGGCAAATTTTGCCTATCCGTCTACTTATGACACTGAGATCATGCTAATTAACTCATATATCTCTCTCAATAATAATGCTTTATCCATAGGCAAGTACAATGATTACAACGGCACTTATCTTACCGACAAGGATAAACAAGATATTGTTAATAGTCTTCAAAATCGCCTATTGGTCAACTCTTCATTTTCTCATTATCTATTAGGATTTTCCTTCAATAGATTTGCCATCTCTTCTAAAATCAACCTCTTTGCTCAAGGCAATCTCTCGGCAAAATATGTTGAGCTACTTCTACTTGGAAATGAATACGATCGTTCATATAGTTTTGGTAAAGATAAAAATAATCTGGAAGCATTAGGATATATTGATTTTACTATCGGTTTTAGTCCCTATTCTTTTATCTTAATTGATTATCTAATACATACTGGGATTGCTTTGAGTTATCTTACAGGATTAGGAGTATTAACAACCGAAGATTATGAAGGAATTCTCAATGTTTCCGATGATGGGGTCCAACTGGAGCAGAATATTACTATGAAAAATGGTTTGTCGGGCTATGGATTCAAATCTATGATTGGATTCCGTTCAGACATCAACGAAAACCTTAGCATCGGCTTATCCATAGACAATCTTGCCGGTTTTATCAACTGGACTTCTAATACAGAAAGAAGATACTATTCTGCCTCTATTGATAGTCTCTATATTATTGATCTTGACGAAGATATCTTTGATCATAGCGAGATAAAAGAAGAGATCGGACATTTTAAGACCTATCTGCCCGTCTTTACGCGAATATCGGTTTTATATCGTTTAGAGAATGTTGATCTTTCACTTGATTGGAAACAGGGCTATGTTAACAGCGTTCTAACAAGTAAAACACCGGAAATATCTATGGGTACAGAATATTATCTAACACCTTACATTCCTCTAAGAATGGGATTTAGACCCGGTCTAGGTGCGGAACCTTATAATCTGACATACGGATTAGGTTTTGAAACAAAGAGCTTTGAATTCAACTTAGGAATAAATTCTATCGGTGCCTTAATACCAAGCACCTATTCCAAAGGTATAGCAGTTGCAATTTCTTCCAAATGGAGATTCTAAGATGATATTTCTTCTTCTAATTCCTGCTCTTTTACTCATTTACTACTACTATCGTCAAACAATACCTGAAATATCAAAATTAAGAAAGATCCTCTTATTTGCTCTCAGAACAATTGCTGTGGTTATTCTACTAATTCTACTATTTAATCCGATCCTCAATTTCAGTAGATCGATAACAAACAGAAACAAAGTCATTTTTTTAACTGATAACTCATACAGTATGGGCCTACCAGCAGGAAAAGTAACAAAATCAGAACTAATGCAGAGTTTTCAGAAAACTCTTGAACCTGAAATAAAAAACAATGATTATGAACTTGTGAATCTGTATTTTGCCTATGGAATCAATGGTAGCAAAACATCAACTAATCTGACTAAATCTCTACAGGATATGGCGAAGCAGGTAAATCTACAACATATAGACAGAATATTTCTTCTTTCTGATGGCTGGTTTACTGATCAGCAACTCGATATTGTAACTCGCCTGAATGTTCCAATCTGGACAATTCATCCTGATTATGAGCACGATGAATTTGATGTCGGTATTAATTCTCTCTTTTATAATCCGACTGCCTACACCGAAGATGAGAACATTATTATTGTTGATATTTTTGCCGATAATTACGATGGTGAAGCTGATCTATCTTTATATATCAATGATAGATTAGTTGATAAACAAGTAGTTAACTTCGCCGATGACAATCTGCAACAGATAAGTTTTAGTCATGTTTTCAACAGTGCCGGACTTTTCCCGATAAGAGCTGAGATCGAAGCCAAAGAGGAAGAACACAATAAGGACAATAATGTCTATCCGGGTGCTATCAGAGTACTTGATAAGCGTTCCGGAGTCTATATTCTGACCGATAATCTAAATTGGGAAGTCAAGTTCCTTAATAATGCTCTGCGTCGAGATGAACGGAAGGATGTTAAGGTTTTTCATAACCATAGAGGTACAATTTATAGTGGTATAGATACTGTCCCCTTCGGAGATATTTTCCCTGAACATTTACAGATGCTGATTATCATAAACAATGGTAACCTTAACTTAACTACTGCTCAAATTGAGCTTCTGGATAGATTTCTTGGCAATGGTGGTGGCTTGCTTTTTATCGGTAATCCCTTATCTTCACTGGAAAACATCCTCGGGGTCAGAGGGACTACGATCAATCAGACCTTCCGTAGCACTCTTTCCCTTACTCCTGAAACCAGGCGTTTTCAAACCTTTGCAGATATCACACCAAATCAGATCCCGACAATTGATTATCTCTACGTCGAACCTTTGTTACAGACTACTATCTTGGCAAAACTCAATAATGACGAACAGAGTGCTGCTGTTATCTATAACGACTATAAACAGGGAAGAGTTCTTAGTTTGACCTTCTATAATCTCTGGCGTTGGCAACTACGAGGTGAAGGTGAAAAGTATAATGATTTTATCTTAAATGTTACCTCTTGGCTCAGTAACCCAAGCGAATCAAATTTCATAGTTATGTCTGATAAGAATAGCTATTTTCTGGGCGAAGCTATCAATATCAGATTGACCGCTTATGATGAAACTCTCTCTATTCATCACGGTTTAAATCCGAAAATCTTACTTTATGACGAAGATGATAATATTGTTCTGGAAGAATTTCTTACCTTTGATAATCGCTATTATTACCTTACTCTGGAACAATTATCTGCAGGGAATTTTAGATACGAAATTATAGAAGATATAACAGGTAATCGTGCTGAGGGAAGTTTCATAGTTTCTGATCTCGATGCCGAAAGGCGTAATCGTGGCTTTAACTTTCCACTATTGGCTTACATTTCGAGGCAAACAAATGGCTCAATACTACTTGAACAAGATCTACAAAACTTTGATCTTGATAGAGCTGTACATTCAACCGAGAGAATAAGACGCGAAATCCCTCTCTACCGGCATTGGCTGATCATTACGCTATTCCTGCTTGCTTTTTGTACCGAACTATTTTTACGTAAAAAATGGGGACTACTATAAAATTATTCAAGATAAAAAAAGGGCGGTTCGTGAACCGAGGAATAATCATCTTCGTGGCTGCTTCCGAGCTCGACGAAGTCAACCGTCCCTACATAGTTTTTTCATCAGTTTAATCTGATATTTCTGTTAAATCCGTGTTCCATTTCTTCCTGCTATTCCTTCCGCTGGAGCATCTCGGTCTTTTCTCAGTGTTCTCTGTGCCCTCTGTGCCTCCGTGGTTAATTCTTTTCCTTGCTTGTCTCCGAAAGCACCCTTTATGGATGCCATATGATAGCCTGCGACTTTATTCGCAGGTAAGTGCCGAAGACCCATGCTGGCTGGTGGGTGGGAAAAGATCCGTTGAGAATATCATCCATAACCAGACACTGAAGTGTCTGGCTATCATATTTCATACCCCTGCGGGGCATGATAAAAGACTTTTTCTTCACCTTGTGCATCTTAATTTTTCTCTGTGCTCTCTGTGTCTCTGTGGTCTAATCCCTGCTTTGCCCTTTTAATGGACTTGCTACCCCCTACTCTTCAACAAGCAATTTAGGTGCTCTGGG
>JAHYIR010000006.1 GCA_019429305.1 Candidatus Cloacimonadota bacterium | reverse complement strand
CAGCGACTATTGGGATATTCAGTTAAAATGTAGGTACATCTTTCAATTACTTTATCATAGTCCTGAATTGCTCTTGGTGCTGGTCTGCCTGTATCCCTAAGAGGCTGGCTATGAGCAGAATCGAAATATTTTTTGGCGTTATAAAAAGTATTGAAATATACGCAGGAAGTTGCCAGTAAAGTCACTGCCAACAGGAGAATAGTCAAAGTTAACTTGTAGTTGATCTTGAGATTTTGTCTGCGTATCATTATTTATCCTATATAGTGTTTCTTATGGATAACGGCAGTAAACTTATTTTATATCGAGATATTCCCTTATGATCTCTAATATCTTTTCCGATTCGACAAATCTCTTCATAAAGTGTATGTCATCATTGAGATTTCTATCTTTTTTGAGGAAAGCAACATCTTTCCTGACCTCTTTTCTGATCGCTTCAATTACCGGAGATGATTTGATCTTTCTCTCTTCCAGCCCTTGTAAAGCTATCATCAGCTCTATTCCCAGGACGTGAGCAATATTATCAACTATACTTCTGGCTTTAATTGACCCAATAGTACCCATGCTGACATGATCTTCCTGATTTGCAGAGGTTGGAATAGAATCTACAGATGCCGGATGTGCTAATGTCTTATTCTCTGATACCAGCGCCGCAGCAGTAACATGGGCTATCATGAAACCTGAATCCAGTCCGGGTCGAGGAGCTAAAAATGGTTTCAGGTCTCTGTTTAGTGCCGGATTACATATTTGCTCGATTCTCCTTTCGGAGATGCTACCTAATTCTGCCATTGTTAAACCCATTACATCACAGGCAAAAGCTACCGGCTCACCATGGAAATTCCCCCCCGATATGACCTCACCTTGATCAGGAAAGATAAGAGGATTATCAGTTGCAGAATTTATCTCTATTTCTATGGTATTCCTCACATATTCAAGAGCATCTCTGACAGCTCCGTGTACCTGAGGTACACATCGAAGACTATATGGATCTTGCACCCGGTCACAATAAAGATGCGACTTTCTGATCTTACTTCCAAGGAGTAGATTGTTCAAATTCTCAGCTACTCTGATCTGTCCCTGATGTGGTCTCACAGAATGGATCAGTTCATGAAAAGCAGCGGGAGTTCCCAGCATTGTATCTACCGAAACAGCTGCACATACATCGGCAACCTTACAGAGATGTTGAGCTTTTAGTAAGGTCAAAGCACCAACGGCAGTCATGACCTGTGTTCCGTTATTAAGAGCCAATCCTTCTTTAGCCGCTAATCTAACCGGTTTGAGCCCAGCTTTCTGGAGAGCTTCTTTCCCGTGAATGATCTCACCTTTGTATTCAGCATATCCTTCACCGATCAAAACCAATGCTAAATGAGACAGAGGAGCCAGATCACCACTTGCACCAACAGAACCTTTTTCTGGAATACAGGGATGAATTCCTGCATTAAGCATTTTGATCAAGGTTTCCAGAGTCGAAATTCTCACACCGGAAAACCCTTTAGCCAGTACATTACAACGTAGTAGTGTAATAGCTCTCGTTTCCGGGATTGAAAAATGTTCACCTACCCCTGTAGCATGGCTCAAGATAAGATTTTCTTGTAATTCTTCTATCTTATCAGGAGATATGGTAACTCCGGCAAATTTACCGAAGCCGGTTGTTAAACCATAAACAATCCGCTTGTCAGCGATTAGTTTCTCAACATAATCACGACACTTACGAACTGCTTTCTTTGCTGCTTCCGATAACCTGATCCCTTGGTTGCCGACAGCTACCCTTTTTATCTCTTCCAGAGTGAGATTATTTCCATCAATATTGATCGACTTCATTGCTTTACCCTAATAACTCATTTCAGAGGCATTGATCAGCTAAAAACGATAAGATGCCTTAATTAGAGGTATCATATCTTTTCTATCAAAGTCAAGTCCTACCTGGATCCTGTTTCTTCTATTTATGTTGGATGTTACTCTTACTGCATTGATGGCACTAATAACATGGTTAGCTACTATTACCCCGATAACTGCTTTAGCATAATCTCTATTATGATCTGCGTTTTTTCTCATGATACTGTATTGTCGACGGTTTTCCCTGGTTTCCCAATCCCAGTATAGCGATTGATCGAGGATAGCATTGTCGAGAATGTATTGATTCTGGGCTTCCGTATCATCAGGATATAAGGTTTGCGCTCTTATTAAGACCATTTCATTATATCCGCCTGTTTCAAAGCCGGAGCTATTATAGCGACTCAATAGATCAAAATAATCGTTGCTATATTTCCCCGGTTGCAGCCCGGCATATTTCATTGCATAGACGTATGCCTCTTCCTCTCTGAGTTTTACCTCTTCCAGAAAATACAACCTGCCCGACCAGAGCAATAATTCAGAAGCAAGAAACACATAGCCACTCTTATTCCCCAAACTCAACTCACCCCAACCAGGTACTACTGCAGATTTCAAAAAGCTCTGAAAGACCGATTTCTCGCTACTTGATATCTCGATTTGATCGTATTCCATGCTTGCTGGAATCTGAGCAAAGCAAAACGAGATCTGCCCCGCATAAACGACTATTGCACATAAAAGACCGCAAAGTTTAAAACTTGAATTCATAAGACAGAGTCCATCCTATTCGGGTAAGATCCGGTTCAACATTTAGGTTAGATAAAAAGGTTTGCTGTCTATTAATGCTTCTCGCTAAAATTGCTGAATCAATAACACTGATAAGTCGGTTGATCACTGCGGCACCAATAGCAAAATTTGTATAGATCTCTAACCGTTGTTTTTCTCTCCTGATCTCTCTATATCTCAGCCAATTCTCTCTGCTTTCCCACTCCCAGGCATCTTCATCATCAATCAGATAAAGATCTAAATAATGGTTATACAGATCGGGATTATAATCATAGATTATATACCTGTTCCGCAGAAAAAGTTCTATTTCAGTATTGTACTTATCGCTGCTGATGTAATTGTTGATCAATCTATAGTAACTATCAGAGGCACCAAAAGGAACATCGGCATAGCGATTAGCGTATGTTTTGTAAGAATTGGTTTTCCAGTCCACTTCCTGATTAAGACGGAAGTAAGAAGCTAATATGAGTATTTCTGCACCTAAGAAGATTCCTGCTCTGGTATAATCAGAAAGATACATCTCGCCTAATCCGGGTACCAGAGCCGAATAGAGCATGGCTTTACCCGTAGAAACCTGCTCAGCCAATAAACTACCAGAGCTAAGCAGCAGAATTATCAGTATTCCTAAAACCGTTTTCCTCAATCTGACCTCACCTAAAACCTATAACCCAACCTAACAGTTGGTGTGAATTGATTGTTAACAAAAGTCGGTTGCAGTCGAAAGTCGAAATTAGATGCATAGCGTAGTTCACGATTATATCTGGTAGTAACCCTTACGGCATCAATTGCACTGATGATACGATTGAAAACCAACCCAAAACTCATCAGTGTCCTTCTATCAAAATTCTGTTGTGCCTCTCTTCGCATGCTTATATATTCAGCTCTCAAGCCACTATATGGTGCATACCAATTATCGGGATTTAAACCTTCTGGTGGATTCGGATGTGTCGGGCGATTCCCAATCCATATTCCTTCACCATCAAATTCCCACTGAACTCCATACTCAAAGTAAATATCATACCAATCTTCCCAGCCGAAGATATACTTGTTATACTTACCAATATCTTCATAAAAGTGTTGGGTATTAGTAGCATCTAACCGAAAATGAATATTGTTATAGATATCACTCGAATTTTCATTGTTGATCAGATTATTCTGGGCTGTGGTCTGTCTGATCCTATCGTAATGTTCATTGGCGAAAGCCATATAATCTCTTTCGATATCCTGACCTTTGTTATTGAAATGA
The DNA here is from genome assembly GCA_019429305.1 of Candidatus Cloacimonadota bacterium. Lineage (NCBI taxonomy): Bacteria > Pseudomonadati > Candidatus Cloacimonadota > Candidatus Cloacimonadota bacterium. The sequence goes on along the minus strand of JAHYIR010000006.1, from coordinate 110,217 downwards.
ATAAAACCAGCCCACATTGCTATTTCCAGCACCGGAAAGATATAAGTGCCGACTGATCGTCTGTTGGCATAGAAATGTCCACTACCGGGAAAGATCGAAGATAGAATGATCGCTGTTGTAGCAGATTTTCTTTCTCCCCGATAAGCCGTTTCATCATACCAAACTTCTTCACCTTCTGGGACATAGATCTGGGCAAAAACCCCTGATATTGAAACCAGCATAATAGTTAAGCAGATAGATATTCTCCAGTATTTCATCTTAACTCCTTTTATATTTAATCATACATTTTGAACTTTAAGTTATCATCCAATCTTTGTCATCTCGACTGAAGCATCCTTCCTCTTTGTCATCTCGACTGAAGCATCCTTCCTCTTTGTCATCTCGACTGAAGCATCCTTCCTCTTTGTCATCTCGACTGAAGCATCCTTCCTCTTTGTCATCTCGACTGAAGCGCAGCGTAATGGAGAGATCTCATTACCGACTGCTTCGAAGCTAAGCAAGCAAAGATGAGATGTCTCGACTACGCTCGACATGACAAATTTTGGTTTTGTTTCATTATTATCCGTGTACATCGTTTTTTATTCGCGGCTATTAGTGGATCGATCTTGATCATTCAATCGCCACCTTAAAATTAACACTCTTACCTTTTGTCTTAACAATCCCAAAATAGACTCCGGACGCTATATTAGTAGTATTCCAACGAATGTCATAAATTGATCCGATGTTCTCAACATAGATATTGTTGAACAATCTTTTCCCGGAAATATCAAAGATCTGCAACTCTATCCTTTCTTCTCCACCTTCAACCCTAATTCTCACCTCGCCCTTTCTTGACGGATTTGGAAAGGCATACGCTTTAACCGTTTCAACAGGAGTAGTATGTGGAGAATGGATCCCCTCATACACCGACCATTTAGAGTTTCTATAACCGTTCCAGACTATCGGGTCCTCCTCCGTCTGTGTTAAAATAGCTTCGTAAAGATTTTCATTCGTATCGGCAAAGAAGAAATAAAGCCGTTCAGAATGTTCTTCCCAATAAAAGTAGTCGGGATAATCAGGTCTGTTCCAGATTATCGAGTTTTCTGCCAGTAAACCGTTCTCAAAGTCATAAAAGAGATAACCTTCATCTATCAACCGAGGAAAATGCTTCGGGGTGGCTGCTTCCGAGCTCGACGAAGTCACAGGAAGGACCAACATGGTTTGTCCCTCTATTTCCAGAATTCTTACATCTCCACCCGGTTGGAAATGTCTGTTTTCAATATATTTGGGATATCCTTGAGCCATCGTACCATCAATATCGACAGCAAATAGATATTCACCGGCAGCAAAGAACAGATAGACCACCCTTTCCCCGATATTTCCCAAAGCCAATTGCGTCGGTTCTGCTGTTGTATATTGGGTTAAGTTGAAGAAGTTCTCCAACTGACCTGACAAAAGCCGGCTTCTATATACATCACCGGTATCATCTTGGTAGAAGATCATCTGATCCGGAGCATAAGCAACCGGGTAATAATTGCTCCCTAAACTTGTCGGCATTTGAATATGTTCAAAGAGCAGGTGATCAGGAGCTTCTGTCAGTAATAAAGGAAGTGTTATATAATACATTACATTATCACTTATAGCTGTCAAAGTATAACCATCATATACTACCCGGGCATTGGGCATGGCTAAAGAAATTTGCTCTTCTAACTCGATACCCAGTTCGCTCATGATAATTAGCTCATCTTCTGTTGGAATAACGATCAGCAGATCATCATCTTTCTCAATCAGAAGGGGTGTTTCAATAATATCGCTCTCCAGTTCCATCACAACTTGCGTGAAATTACTCACATTATCTGATATTTTGATCAACTTGTTCCCTGAAGTAACATAATAAATTGTCGCATATCCTGTTCTTTCATAAAAAGTAACCGGATGAGTCGGTAAATAGTCGAAGTTGTTTAAAAAGCCTGCCCATTTGTCATATAAGTGTCGGTAAAAGTAAACACCCTCTTCTGTAAAGACCAGCATTTCACTTACTCCACCCAGGAATGATGTGATAGACGGATAAGCCAGATAATTTATCTTAACATCTTTGCTTAAAATGTTTGTCTCTTCGAATGGTTCAAAGCTGTACTTAAAGGTCATTATTCCGGCTGAAGAGCTGATATCATAGATCCGGTATACCGAAGGATAGCCATTATTCGTCAAGAGTGCCGGTTTCGATGTAGAGGAGAGATTATAGCTGAACTCTTCATAAGACCAGCCGGCAAAGTCGCCATCGACATCCAATAGAGGTTTATAACGAAAGAACGGCTCATACTCCGTACCATACCAGTACCAGGAATAAGGATTACCAATATCATGGAGATTGTCGGCTTCTATGATCCTGATACCTCTCCGGTTGGGATTTGTGTTGATCCTGTTGATCTGGTAGTTACTGGCAAAAGTCCCGTCTGCATAGGTGTAGCCCTCTTCATAGATGACCTTTTCATCTATATGCCAGGCAATAATTCCGCCACCATAGGACTTTCCGCTCTTACTCATCCAGCCGGGTAACAGCCAATCGTATTCATAAATAGGTTTCATGGTAGGGTCATTGATCCCTATCGGATGAAGCAATACCCTGTAATCAGTTCCCCCGGGAGTTATTGGAGCTGCTCCCCTAAAATAAATACCACCGTCTCCATCCGGATCAACATGTCTGTTCTCTAACAGCAAATATTCCTGAGCATTGAGCGGTACTTTTACAAAATAGGGCAGCGGATTATCCTGGTCGTAGAGATTTGAAGCTGCTGATATTGTGATCTCTTCTCCGACGGAGAAATCGGTTATCTGTTTATAGACCTCCATATCTTCAAAAACATCACCCCAGATGAGTAAGCGATGCCATGCACCGGGAAGAGTAGGTAAACCCCCTTCTATGGCATAGAACTCTCCGTCGTAGCCGATATCAACTAGACGCCCCATACCCCCTGCATCCATGATGTCCCAATACCCGACAGCCGGATAGAAATTATTAACATTATAGAGATCGACAAAACCCAACGAATGTCCGAATTCATGGGCTATGACAGCATTTATCACCCCATAACGACCATCCTGACTGATCGTCTCCGGTACATTACAGGCATGATCGATCATTACTGTGCCGTCATTGACCCAAACCTCCTTACCGTCACCAACCTGGATAAAGAAAGACGGCAGATCCGAGGGACTGTCTCCATAAATATCGTGTTGCCAATCCGAACCGGCATGAATGATCAGATAATGTCCGTATTGACCGAAGTCGATTTCACCGTAACTGTCTGCAGTAGTAAAAATATCAAAGAAATATTCTTCGATCCTGGCAACGAAAAGATCGTAATTATCCAATCCCGGATTATAGTATCCTATCTGTTGCGGTAAAGTATAAGCGAATTTAGGATCATCTTCCAGGGGATAGATATCATACTGCAGATCATAATTGCCTAAACTTGCCGCTAAATAGTAATATCTCATCGCTTCCAGTATTGCTGAAAAGTATTCGTAGTCGTGAGGTGGTGCTCCAATTGTTATAGGATATTCAGGATCGAACTCTAATAAAAATTTTCCGTTTCCTGTTGTTCGTGGATCATCATCTTCCTGAAAATCAATGAGCAGTACGAGAAGTTTATCAAAATTAGCAGTTCTGGAAGCAATTCTTGCTGTACGTTGGGAATGAAAATACTGTTCTGCAGGATGAATACGGCGTTGAGTGGCTAAACCATCTACAGCGGAAGGATACTCCTTATTTAGTTCGACTCTACCCGAAACTCCAGTCAAAACAACACTTGAGAGTAAGAGAAGTGGTAGTAAAAAGTTAACTTTATCTTTGATAAATCTCATTGGTCCTTTCAGTTGCCTTGAGCAGAAGAGACCATATATGTAAATAGGGTCTCTGATTTTTCAGCTCTCTTCGCTAATGTAACCCTTCACCAAAATGGATTGCTCCCTCGAGGATGCTTCCCGTTTTGGTGAAGGGTTGTTGCATCAGATCTAAGAGTGATTCATCATATTTATCTGGATCTTAGAACTCTAAGCCCAGTGAAAATGTTTTATTATAATCTACTAATCCGCCACCCTGTTGGAAGGCAAAATCAAAACTCACCTTATATCTTTGAGTAAACGTATATTGAATACCGGCTCCAAAAGATGGTCCAATAATGTCTCCTGCTTTATCGTAAATATAACCACCACGAAGAGAGAGTAAATTAAAGTAGGTATACTCAGCGCCGATATTGAAGATCGTTGAGTCGATTTCTTCCTGCATCGGATCATCATACCAAGCGGTTATTATTCTTTGATAGAAAGGATCATCATTAGCTAATAGCTTGTTCATATCTGCATTGAGGATTAACTTATTGAATTGTGATTCCATTAAGCGATATGATAATCCCATCCGCCAATTCATGGGAAGCGGATCTGATTGGGCATCGTCAATATAAACAATATTGGGACCAATGTTCTGCAGATTGAGACCAAAATCAAGATTATGAACCGGTAAGCTAAATCCGGAATAATTGGCTTTGTTAACTCCCGTTAATGTAGCAATACCGTTATATGCCGCAATCAAACCATTGTAGGGAGCAACCATAACCTGTCCGAAATCTATACCCTGTGATTTAACACCAAAATCAAAAGCATAGCTTATTCCGCGACCTTTGACACCAACCTCAGTCTCTCCGGTGCCTTCGGGAGCCAGATCACTCAAGATGAATTTAAACGTTAATCCCAGACCGAGACGATCTGAAACCTGATTGGCATAACTTGCTGCTACTGCCAACTCATAACTGGTAAACTCTCCTAAATAATTACCCTGTTCATCCATCCGGTCTTGTTTTCCATACGTCAGGAAGATGACATGTGCTCCGATATTGCCGATGTCTTGAAAATACTGATTCCAGCCGAGATACTCGATATAGATATCATCAAAGATATCTCCGAACCAGTTAGTATGCATACCTGCAAACTGAGTTTTACGATTGAACGCCATTGCACCCGGATTCCAATATCCGGCAAAAGCATCATCAACTTGAGCAACATAGGCATGTCCCATACCACCCGGTCTAGAACCCGGTTCTATAAGCAAGAAGATTACGCCGGCTTCTGACACACCGCTTAACCATTGTGGGATCATTATCCCGAACATTACTATCAAAGTAATGGCTACGAACTTTATGTTCTTCATACGCGAAGTTCCTCCAAAATTTATTCTCTTTTATAAACTTACAAAGTGACAGACAATTAGCTTAATCAAGTAGCTTGCCTCCTTGTCTTTATTCTCTTTAATGGTGCCGAAGGCCGGACTCGAACCGGCACGAGCCGAAACTCGGTGGATTTTGAGTCCACTGCGTCTACCAATTTCACCACTTCGGCATTATCTACTATAACTCTCTAGGTTACACTTTGTGTCAAATAAACTCTAACTGACATCTTTATAACATGTTAGGGACAATGACTGACTATCACAATGCCATTAGTACCAATTTATAATTGGATTGACTTCAATAATATATAGATACTTTATGTCAACCAGATTTTTCATTACCAACCAGATGCTATTTTTTTCTCCGTGCACTCTGTACTCTCTGTGTCTCCGTAGTTGAATCCCTGCTCTTCTTCCCATGACCTTGTTACTTCTCCCAATCGCTTTCTCTTAATTCCTTCAACACCTCAACTCCTCTCTCCAATACCGTATCTCTTCCTTCCAGATAATCCTTGTAATTCCATTCCGCTTCCACATCAACTTCCACCCCATATCTTGTCAAAATCTTCCCATCGCCATAAATATCTCTCTGTGTTGACACAAAAATATATCCCCCACCCGGCAGCATCAATATGATTGCCTGTCCTCTTGAACCGGCACTATGACTCCCCACCAGCATAACATCATCTCTCGCCTCTTTCAGCATAACCACAAAATCTTCTGCTGCTGATGCTGTTTCACTCCCCATTAAGATAACCAGAGGGACCATGATTTTTTCTCCATCAAAGTCATTTACTATCTCCACAGGTTCTTCTCTCTGCCAGACATCTCCCCTACCGTAGGCAGCATATTCTTCAGGAGGTAAATAGTTATAGAGCTGGATCGGAGTACCCCAAGCTTTGTAGAGAGAGACATTCTTCCTCGATTCAGTTTCGACTCCTCTAAAAATTTTTCTATCGGTTAATCTTTTCAGTATCTCGTTACTTACTTCGGTTCTTCCCCATCTGTTTTCCCGCAGATCTAATATCAAACCCTTGCATCTCTGAAGTTCGGGTAAGATGCTATCAAACAATCTAATAATTAACTCATCATTAAAACTATAGAGAGCTACATATAAGATATCATCGTCGAGCCATTTATGATATAATAACTCTTCTTTAGTATCAAGAGGAACGCTCCAACGGTCATTTAATTTGCTTCTGACTAATCTTGCTTGTTCAATAGTTCCCCTTTTTTGCGGTTCGATTTGAATATCTGCCGGATAACGAAATTTGACCATGACTTCACTATCTTTCTCACCGAAAAAAAGTAACGACATCCCCTTATTATACAAAACCTCTTCATTAGATGCCGAAATATAAGGGAAAGCTTCCTGTAGAAAGTATTGTTCAATAGGCAAATTCTCTACTTCTATGATCTCACTCCCCATCGGAAGAACCTCAGCGTGTTTTTTCCCGACATTGGTTACGATTATTCGACTTTCTATTCTCTTCAACTGAACTAAAGGGAAATCGAGTTTTGCAGCAAAACTTTGCGGATAGATAACTCTCGTATGGCAATCTTGCAGTAATGCGGCAAATTGCTGGATTGTTCTATAATATTCATAAATATTCTCTGTTTCGATTACTTTCGATACAAATCTTCTATAATCGCTATCCCAGTCCAGCTCAGACAATTGAGAAAAATGGGGATAATTGTAATCAGCTTCCTTCCAGATCAACGATAGTCCGAAGATCTTCTGTTCTGGGGTTAAAACAGCCAAGTCATCCCATTCAATACCCCAAAGAGTAACTGAACCGATCAGGACTAATAACGCAATCCAAAACTTGAAATACATCTATCTATCTCCTCTATCTTATCTATAAACCATTTTCACCAACTTCTGCATCTCTCCCTCTTCTTGTCCAGCAAAAAACCTCGTCTATCAATACTACGCATAGAGAAAGTTCTTAAGTTTGTCAACCGGAGTATGAAATGGGGTGGTAACGTCCCATTTACCACAAAAATCACAGACAGGATGCCTGTGTTGCGTTGTCTATAGTATAGACCTTAATCAGTATCCCCCGTTTTTAGACTGACTATCTGGTTTTATTAAACCTTTAGGAATCCCACGAGTCGGCTCTATCCGACTCGTGTACTCCCTATTGGTTAACGTAAAATTGACTTCAGTCTGTGTTCATTGTCATCCTGAGTGATTCTTCACCAAATCTGATTGCTAAATTAAATAGAGCTTGCCAATTTGGTGAAGAATTGTAAAGAAAGTTCTTTATCCTTGTCATCTTGAGCGTAGTCAAGAGATCCCTTCTTAGTTTGCTTCTCTTCCTCTGGAACCAATAACTACATAGTTAATAGCCCCTTCTTCTCTATTCCCCAAATAAAACTATTAGACAAAAAACAATATCACAGACAGCTTGATTCATCTAAAAGTAGTAAAGGAGCAAGAAATGGCAATAATTAACCCATATCTCAACTTTAAAGGCAATTGCAAAGAGGCCTTCAACTTTTACAGATCAGTCTTTGGTGGTGAATTTTGTTACCTTGGCAGATGCAAAGATATGGCAGCTCACGAAGGAACACCTCCAGTCTCCAAAGAGATGGAAGACAAGATATTACATGTCTCATTACCGATCAGCAAAGAGACCGTACTCATGGGTAGCGATACTACCGATGGAGAATGGGAACCGAATTTCGTTCAAGGTAATAATATATCTCTTCAGATCTGTACCGAAAGTAAAGAAGAAACAGACCGTGTATTCATAGCTCTCTCTGAAGGTGGAGGGGTGATCATGCCGATGGCTTTCGCCTTCTGGGGTGATTACTTCGGCATGCTGACCGACAAATTCGGGATCAACTGGATGATCAACTTCAACCCAGAGCAATAGTATGAATACATTAACAGATGAATTAAGATTAGAGTTAAAGGAATTCTTGCAGCATCACTCCGAGATAGTAGCTGCTTGGGAAGGTGGTTCGGCAGCTACCGGGTACTTAGATCAATATTCCGATCTCGATCTGAGCATCGTGATTAATAAAGGCAATCCGGATAATATCTTTTCCATACTAGATGAGTTTCTGGAATCTCGTTATGGAATTATTAAACGCTTTCGTATGCCGGAACCCACATGGCACGGAATGTCACAATGTTTCTATCAATAAAATAATTTCCCGCCACTATTCTACTGTGATATTGTTGTTGTTATGGCTGATAACCCCCAAAAATTAACTGAGCAGGATAGACATGGTAAAATCGTTATCTGGTTTGATAAAGAAAATATCTATAACGGTTCAGAGACCTCACAGGCAGATAGAGAAAAACTAATTAACCAGTATTATCACATTGCTATAGACTTCGATTGGCTTAGTATCATCGAGTTGAAAAAAGCTCTTGCTCGTAAAAACTGGCTGGCTGCACAGAGATGCTACCTGCAGTTCATTAACCGTCACTTAGTATCACTGTTGAATCTCAGGTATCGGCCTGAGAGAGCTGATTTTGGAATGAGATATGTAGAAAGAGATTATCCGATAGAAATCATAAAAAAACTAGAGGATTTCATTAAAATATCCTCTGTTGAGGATATTGAAGAGAGATTACCTTCAGTACTGGAAATGTTCGAAGATTTGAAAGTACATTTATAGATAAATCTGTTTGCATTTATAATATCTTAACATAGAACATTCTCCAGAAAAATAGTTATGAGTTGACGAATTCAAGATTAGAATGAGAATTGAAAAAAAGGTAAAGGACAAAAAAAATGAGAAGATCGAAGGGGAAAAAACTACTCAATATGCAAGGTACTATGTTCGTGATATTAGTATTGATTATAGTTTTACAATTTATCCGAATTGGTAGTTTGACTAAGAGATTAAAAGGGTTTACCATATTAGACTGGTCAGAAGAAACTATTATGGTTGAGTTGGGCTCCAGTATCAAATACCCTGCTATTCTGGTCACACCGGAATTTGTAGATCGTACTTTCATACATCAATCACCCTTTGGAGATGATCATGCTTATGCTGAGTTGAAACAGAAATATCTCAAATACGGTGAATTTGATCTGTATGGAAGTGGAAGAAGAACGGGAAATATTAGACGAATTCATGAAGGTGTTGATCTCTATGTTCCAGAGAATACCCCTGTCTATCCGATCTATCCAATAGGAATAGTCACTGATGTTAGCAATGACCCTGATTTCATCTTTCAATCATTTGGATATTCGGGTAGAACAAGAATTGACTCTATAGGTGTCGAGTATGGAAAAATCGTGAGAATACTCTATCCTGAAGGGATTGAGAGTCTTTATGCCCACCTGAACGAAGTTTTTGTTGAACAGGGACAGATTGTGACCGGTGATACTCAGGTTGGCTTAACAGGATATACAGGTAATATTAGAAACAGTGGGAAACCGTCTCATTTGCATATTGAACTAAGAGATGTCAATGGAGATAGCTTTGATCCGGAAAAGAGATTACACTATCAATTTGCTTCTCTGAGAAGATTTGCTGACACGTTTAACAAACAATAATAGATCTCCATAATTTAGTAAACTTATGACTAAAGGCAGGATAAAAGATTATGACAATAAAGAATGAGAAAAGATTGAAAAAAAATGCTATGATCGAGATCAAGAATGTTAGCTTGATACTAATGGTCTCTCTTTTGGGTTTGCTTTACCTATCCTCTTGCGGTGTATCAAGAAAAGATACTCCTGACGACAGAGAACAACTCATTCGCAAAGAGCTCGGCATTACAATCCAAACTAAATGGAGTCATAATATAGTAAATCAGAAACAGTATTATGACGAAGAGGGAAGATTAATAGACGAAAAGTGGCTCAATCCCAATGGAGTAGTCGTTACGCGAAGAGTTCTGGAGTATGATGATCAAACAGGAAAGTTAGACAATACTATCTGGTATAAAGGGGAACAGGTCTTAAGAAGCAAATATCATTATTCTTATGATCAAGATGGTAATCTGGTAGAAGAGTTATGGCTGACCCCCTTTGACGAAATCCAGACCAGAACTGTTTATAATTATGACAATGGGGATCTAATTGAAGAAATCAAATATGACAGAAATGATAATCTGATCAGTACGGCAATTTATTTATATCGAAACGGATTTCTAAACGAATATATTGAAAGAGACCGTCGTGATGATATCGTTAATAGACATCTTTATAGTTATAATTCAGATGGTGATCTAATCGAAGAGAGTTGGCTGAACGAGTCAGGGGAAGTTACGGTAAGTAGAGTTTACAGTTATGTAGATGGTTTAATGCAAAGTAAGACAGAATATCGATATGAGGAGTTCTACCATCGAGCTGTTTATGAATATGATTCTAATGGCTTGATAGTACAAGAAATTTGGTATAATGAAAGTGGAGAACCGATCTTTGAAAATCAATATACTTACGACTATTAGGAGTAAGAAATGAAATCGATAATCAAGTTAAAAGATTCGGAAGTGGGAAAAATTTCTATAGTGATATCCAAGATCAGAGATTACTATAAGAGTTTTTCCAGTGTAGTAATCACTTATGATAATGGGAATACAAGGTCCATTGAGAGTGATAATCTGGATGAGATGATCAATCAGTTAGATCAAGCAGTTGAAGAATTTTATAAGAGCAAATAACCCTATTATTATTTATTGACTGATATAAGTATCCAAAAAATAGTGCAAAGATAAATAAGGAACGAACATTATTTTCCAACCTACTATTGATACGGTTAAGTAACTTGTCCGTTCTTACAGGAAATTCGTCAAGAGATGGAGGATTTGATGAAGAGAATCATAATAACAACCTTATTGAGCTTATTGTTATCAACGACATTATTAGTAGCTCAAACTATTAAGATTGCCTATATTGATACAGACAGGATAATGTATGAAAGTCTTGATACTCAGGAAGCACAATCAATTTTTATGGCAGAACGTGAAAGTTGGGAACGAGAACTAACCAGGATCGAAGATGAGATTGAACGATTACAGTCCGATTATGAAGCCAGGAAGTTAACCTTAACCGAATCAGGTAAAGCCCAGGCAGAAGAACGTATCCAAGAGAAAATCAGAGAGCGTCGTCAATACATTGAAAGCATCTTCGGTGAAGGTGGTTTAGCGATGCAGCGTAACGCTGAACTGTTAGAGCCGATAATGGATAAATTAAGAGATTCTATCGAAAAATTTGCTCTGGAAGAAAACTATTCGATCATCTTTGATGCTGTAGGTGGCGGGATCCTTTATGCAAAACCAAACCTTGATATTACCGATCTAATAATTCAAGACCTGAACAGATCTGCAGGAACAGGCAATTAGCAGTTAGAATGAAAGTTTTTTCTCATAGATTAAGACCTGAGGAGTTAACTACAGGTATAGAAGGCAGACTAGTTCTAAAAAACGATGTTTTATTATGTAATGTCTCTGAATTGAGAGAAGCTGATGAAAACTCAGTCTGCTTTTATGAAAATGAAAAATTTTTCAACGATCTAAAGGGTATTAAAGTCGGTCTTATAATAGTCCCGTTAGATTTTGATGCTGCAATATTACCGGAAAGCAACCTCTTCTTATGCTCTAAGCCATATTTAACTCTCAATACTATTGTGACCAAATGGCTGGAAATAGAACTGGGAAAAAATCAGATTGATATCCATCCAACAGCCCTTCTTGATGAAGATGTTCTGCTTAAAGAGAAAGTTGGTATTGGTGGGTACTCCGTCATAAAGAAGGGTGTAAGAATTGGCTCTGAGACAACTATTGGAGCCAATGTAGTTATCGGTGAAAATGTCCGGATCGGAAACAATTGTCAGATCTATCCTAATGTCACTATTTATGCTGATACAGAGATCAGGGATCGAGTAATAATCCATGCCAATTCTGTCATAGGTATGGATGGTTTCGGCTATGTCTATGCTAATGGAAAACATAATAAGATCAACCATATCGGAAAAGTCGTTATCGATAATGATGTAGAGATCGGGGCTAATAGCTGTATTGACAGATCTACATTTGGAGTCACTTACATCGGTGAGGGAACAAAGATCGATAATCTCGTACAAATTGGGCATAATTGCCGGCTTGGTAAAAATGTGATCCTTTGCTCTCAGGTTGGTTTGGCAGGAAATACGGAAATAGGTGATAATGTCTATTTAGCAGGTCAGGTTGGGGCAGCTGGACATCTTAAAATTGGTGATGGTGCCATGGTAGGAGCACAATCTGGAATAAGCAGCAGCATCCCTGCAGGAGCTAAGTTTTTTGGCACACCGGCAATAGATGCCTCTCTACAGAAACGGATCGTTGTTGCTATTAAAAAACTACCGGAAATTTTGACTTTTTTCAATAAAATTAAGAAAAGAGAGCAAGAAGAAGATAAATAGGTTCTTGCTGCTTGTAAAAACACTGCTACTATAGTAACAATAAAATCATTATAGATTTCAGGAAATGAGTATGAATGAAAAAGAGATGAAAAAGACGATCAGGGAGTCGATCAGTTATACTGGGATCGGCTTACATAGTGGAGAGATTTGTACCGTAGTGTTTAAACCGGCCAAAGATGATGAGGGAATAGTTTTTATCCGCACAGACCTTCCCGATAAACCAGAGATACCGGCTGATATAGATCATGTCGTAGATATGTCCAGAGGTACTACGATTGGTGTTCAGGGAGCTACTGTCTCAACAATAGAACATCTTTTAGCTGCTATCAAGGGATACAATATTGATAATATTCGGATCGAGATCAACGGACCTGAAGTGCCGGTAGCCGATGGAAGTTCTTTGGTTTATTACAATTTGCTGAAAAAAGTAGGAATAGTAGATCAAGATACAGAAAGAGAATACTTAGAATTTGATGATCCGATATCCTTTTCTGCGCCGGAAGAAAACGTCGATGTCGTCATAGTCCCATCTAATGAATTGAAAATTACTTTTATGGTTGATTATAAGCATAAGTATCTCAGCACACAATATACATGGTTCCCTTCAATATCATATTTTGAAAAGGATTTTGCACCGGCTAGGACTTTCTGTTTTATGAGTGAGATCTTAGCATTAAAGGATGCCGGATTAATCAAAGGGGGTTCTCTTGATTGCGCTTTAGTTATAGCAGAACCAAAAATATCCGAAGCAGAGATGAAAGAATTACAGGAACTATTTGGATACAAAGAACCAGTTCCTATTGGTAAGGATGGAATTGTTAATGAAACTCCGCTCCGTTTTCCTAATGAGTTTGTTCGACACAAAGTGGTTGATTTGTTAGGTGATATTGCCCTGTTAGGTGTTCCAATTAAGGGACATATTTTGGCTGCACGTTCAGGTCACAAGACAAATGTCGAACTCGTCAAGAAACTACGACAAATGTATAAGAAGCAAAAACTACAGAAAATATATCAAAAGAAAGCCGTTACCGATGTAGTATTCGATATAACGGCAATACAAAAAATACTTCCTCACCGCTATCCCTTCCTGCTTGTTGATAAGATAACCGAATTCGTAGCCGGGGAGAAGATCGTCGGAATAAAAAACGTCACTATCAATGAACCATTCTTTCAGGGACATTTTCCTGACCATCCCGTTATGCCAGGTGTTTTGATCATAGAGGCAATGGCTCAGACAGGTGGTATCATGCTTCTCAATACTTGTGAAAATCCTGAAGAGCATGTCGCCTATTTTGCCGCCATAGATAATGTTAAATTCCGCAGACCGGTACAACCGGGTGATACTTTAAGATTTGTCTTAACTGTCATAAGCTTGAAGACCTCTTTGACCAAGATGCATGGAGATGCTTATGTTGGTGACCAGAAGGTCTGTGAAGGTGATTTTTTAGCAAAGATAATGAAAAAATGAGGTTAAGGAATGTCTGATATACACCCTACAGCAGTAATTGAAAGTGGTGCAAAGATCGGTCGTAATTTAAAAATTGGTCCCTTCTCATCAATAGGACCTAATGTAGTTTTGGGTGATGATAATGTTATCGGCGCTAATGTCCGAATTGAAGGATATACAACTATCGGCAACAACAATCATTTTTACCATTCTGCAGTTATTGGTTCTGTCTGTCAGGATCTAAAATACAAAGGCGAACCGACGAAGTTAATAATTGGCAATCATAACAGAATCCGGGAATATGTAACTATCAATACTTCAGCAACCATGGATGAAGACACGACAATTGGTGACAATTGTTACCTAATGGCTTATTGTCACATAGCTCATAATTGCCATCTTGGAAACAATATCATTATGGCTAATGTAGCAACTTTAGCCGGTCATATCAATATAGAGGATTTTGTAACTATCGGTGGTTTAACAGCAGTACATCAATTTGTCAAAATTGGCAAGTATGCCTTTGTAGGCGGTGTTTCTGGTGTTAAGAAGGATGTTCCGCCTTTTACCCGTGGTGAAGGAATGCCATTTAGACCAATCGGACTCAATACTGTTGGTTTAGAAAGAAAGGGTTTTAGCTATGCAGCTATAAATGCCATAAAAGATATATACCGAGTCTTTTATAATCCTAAATATAATGTTACTCAAGCTCTCGATGTTGCTGATAAAATGACCGACTTAACACCGGAACAGGAGTATTTCATTGATTTTGTAAGAAATTCACAACGGGGTATCGCTAAATAGAAAATTTTCGATATTGATCTTAAAAAAGAAGCTGATCATCAATAATCAGCACATCTAACTTCTGATCTCTATCACAAATTGTTGTACACATTGAAAATTATATAAAATTGGTTAACTAAATTTTCTTAGGAATGATTTATGAAAAAGTATCTGATTGTTGGTGGAGTTGCCGGTGGTGCTTCTACCGCCGCAAGATTACGAAGAAATGACGAAACAGCCCAGATTATTCTATTTGAACGTGGCAAATACATCTCCTATGCGAATTGTGGACTACCCTATTATATTGGCGGTGTTATAAAAAAACGAGATAAGCTCTTTGTTCAGACTGTAGAAGAATTCAGTAAACGCTTCAACATTGACATTAGAACCCTCAGCGAAGTAAGGGGGATAGATAAGCAGAGTAAAAAGATCAAAGTCGTCAACCTTGAAACAGGAGAAACCTATCAAGAAACTTACGATATATTGGTTCTTTCTCCAGGTGCTCAGCCAATAATACCACCAATCAAGGGCAATGATCTGCCGGGTATATTTGTTCTACGTAATGTTGAAGATACTGACCGAATTAAGCAATTCATTGAACAGCATCATCCTAAGCGAGTAACAGTGATTGGAGCTGGTTATATAGGGATCGAGATGGTAGAAAATCTGCATAATATCTGTTCTGAAGTCTCACTTATTGAAATGGCAGATCGTATTCTTCCTTTCTTTGATTTTGAGATGTCTTCTGCCCTATCTCACCATATTAGATCAGAAGGTGTAAAAATCTATCTCAACGAAAAAGTAAATTCTTTAGAGCAGACAAATGAAGGAATAATTGCATCATTAGAAAGCGGTATGAAAATCAAAACAGATATGGTTATCTTTGCTACTGGTATTAAACCAGATACGGCTTGGTTAAGGAACAGTGGATTAGAACTCTCTGACAACGGTAGTATTGTAGTTACTGAATATCTGCAAACTAATGATCCAGATATTTATGCCGTTGGAGATGCAATCAAAATTAAACATCAGATTTTACAACAGGATGTCAATGCCTTTCTGGCAGGTCCTGCCAGCAAACAGGGACGTATTGTCGCCGATAATATCGTATTAGGAAATAAGCGAAAATTTAATGGAGTTATCGGTAATGCTATTATTAAAGTTTTCGACCTCACTGCCGGAATAGTTGGTGCTTCTGAACAACAATTGAAGCTAAGCAAGGTATCATTCCGTTCTGCTGTCATTCATGCTTCCAGTCATGCCGGGTACTATCCCAATGCTTTGCCGATTTCACTTAAACTCTTTTTCACACCTCAAGATGGTGAAATACTCGGTGCCCAGATCATCGGTTTCAAAGGGGTTGATAAAAGATTGGATGTCATCTCTGCTTTCATTCAGAAAAGGGGTACTGTTTTTGATCTAACAGAATTTGAACACTCTTATGCTCCACCTTATTCTTCCGCTCGAGACCCTCTTACTATTGTCGGCTTCGTATCTGAAAATATGATCAAAGGTAAGTTTAAGACCATCGAATGGTCTGAATTGGGTCAGGATAATTATCAACAATCAATCCTCTTGGATGTACGCAGCAAAGAGGAATATGAATTGGGCTCTATTCCTGACAGTATTAATATCCCCTTAGATGATTTAAGAGAAAGGTGGCAGGAGCTACCCAAAGACAAAGATATCATAATCTACTGTCTGGTCGGCTTAAGAGGTTATCTTGCCTGCCGTTTGCTTCTTCAGAAGGGATTTGATAGAGTATATAATCTCTCGGGTGGATATAAAACTTACCAATTTATCTTTGGTCGTAAAGATGGTGAAGAGGGTATCTATGATGGAGAAACAATACTTCCCGACGATCAGATCTATCCCGAAGAGGATGCCTTTCTCAGTTAAAATAAGAAAAACAGAAATATTTAAAGTTTTTTGCGAGGTTTTTTATGTCAGGAATTATCTTTTTTAAGACGGTAAACTTGCCGAAGATAGTAGAATTTTATGTTGATAAAATTAAGGCAAACATTTGGTTAGATCAAGGTAAGTGCGTTATTCTGCAGCATGGAAATATGTTGTTTGGTTTCTGCGAAGGAGATAAATCAGATAATTGTGGTATCATCACCTTTTTCTATACAAATGCTAGTGAAGTAAATCTCATGTATCAAAGTTTGTCAGCAATAGCAGAACTTTCTCCCAGAGTAAACCATCAATACCGGATCTACCACTTCTTTGCTCAAGACCCTGAAGGGAGAAAAATCGAGTTCCAGACATTTTTACACCGGTTAAATGAATACTGGTCAGGTTCTGAACTGCTATTTAAAAGACGAAGCATTCGTCAATTTAGTCCTGATGTTGTTGATGACAAAGTAATACACAAAATTATGGAACTTTGTCGTTACTCTCCTACTTCTCGAAATTCCCAATCATATTATTATGTGATAACAAGAAACAAGAGCAAGATTGAAGTCTTGAGCAAAATTCGTGATACATCCAGTAAGCCATTAGCTGAAGCACCTTTAGTTATTGCCGTCTGTGCTGATCTCAATAAAACAAAACGCCCACAGCAAGATGCCTGTATCGCTGCTTATCATTTATTACTTGCTGCAACCCAGTATGGTTTGGGTACTTGTTGGATAACCGATATGGATAGAACGGAAGTTAAAGATATCCTGAACATACCTTCCGGAGATTATATAGCTTGTCTCACTCCGCTTGGTTATCCAATAAAAAAATATGAAGATTATTCTAAAGAAGAACTCCAAATTAGTACGACAGTAGATGGATTACCCGAACGTAGAGATATTACTGAGATCTTTAGGTTTGAATAGTATTCTTGCATCCCAAAAATCTTAAAGGAGATCAGGCATTTAGAGATCGGAATATGGTTTTAGTTGAGCCTTTTTAACAGTAGATTGCTTTATTCTTGACAAATAAACCTTATAAAGAGATTTTGATTTACTAAATTTGAAGAAGGAGGTAAAAATTAGTGCCTATTGTTTACAGTCGTGATGGAGAACCGTTTGAGATTACTCTGAAGCGTTTCAAGAAGAAGTGCGAAAAGGCAGCTATTCTCTCTGATATTAAAAAGCACCAAGCTTACGAGAAGCCAAGCGAAGAAAGAAAGAGAAAGCAAAATGTAGCTAAACGCAAAGCTATGAAGATCGCCAGAAAAATGCAACAGTATTCATAATTACCAATGCTACCAATAATAATTTTAAAATGCTCATAATTCAATGAACTCCGGTATATGCAAGGATTATGATTGATCCGGACATAATAATTTGAGTAGATTATATAAAGGGAGATATCTCCCTTTTTTCTATGAATGATGAAAAAAGTATTCATCCCAAAGGTTTTAAATCGTTCAGACTCGGCTTACTTGTTGAGTGTTTAATGATTGGGGTTAGTTACTTTACAAAAAATAAAGCAACATAAGCTGTTAGGGGGTCTTAATGAACTTTTTGGATATCATTTTAATGATCTTTCTACTGATCTTTTTCGTTATTGGTCTGAAGAGAGGGTTTATTCTTTCTTTTCTGCAGTTATTAGGTATAATTCTGGTCATTGTGCTCGTCAGACAGTTCGGAGTTATAATCCGTGAAGACATCCACGTTAGATTGGGAATCTCTGAAACATGGGCTATAATACTCGGATATGTAGTGATTTTTATTATTGTAATGATCTTAGCTAAGCTTATCTCTTTGATCTTGGAAAAATTAATGGCATTAATCAGCATGGGGTGGTTAAACAATTTTATTGGTGGTATTTTTAGCGTCTTATTTGGGTTTGCTATAATAATTATCTTAGTTCTGCTGATTGAAATCTCCTCTATCTCAACTTCACTGGGAAAAGTCAGAGAGGAATCAAAAATATATTCTGCAGCCAGAGTAATCGCAGAAAATATTATCAACAATTATGTCTCCGAAATTCCGGGTAGTCGTCAAGCACCTCAGAGACCGCCTATTCCTCGGGATGCGAGACCTTTATAATTTCTTTTCTTAAAATCTATTCTTAATACCTGATTTTTTTCTTCCTTATGGATTCCTACAAACAACTTGAATTTGATAAGATCAAACGAATTCTGGCAAATCAATGCCATTCCTTAACGGCAAAGAGATTTGCTCTATCTTTGCTCCCTTTAAAGAAGATCACTGAGATTCGCCAGAGACAGATTGTCGTTAGTGAAATTCAGGAAATTATCAAAAGAAGACACGACTATGATTTTCATAATATTTATGACATTAAACCATTATTTTATCACTATGAACATCTTACTTATTCTTATCCCGAATTCCACAAGATTTATAAAGTTGTAACTACCTCTGCTGAAATAATTGGTGATCATACCAATAACAAGAATAGTTTTAGCGATACTCCTGAGTATCAGAAGATCATAGAACAACTGGTTCTTTTACCGGAGATCAGCAAGAAATTCGCAAGAACTTTTGCAGATGATGGAGAAGTTCTTGATACCGCTTCACCTGCCTTGCAGGAGATCAGGGGTAGACAGTCACGATTACGACAAAGCATACTGGGTCTTTTACAAAAGAAGATTCAGGAAAAACAATTAGAAAATGTTATTCAGGATAAGATAATCACCCTCCGAGATGACCGTTATGTTATCCCTTTAAAAGAGGGATCTATCGGATCTATGCCAGGAATTATTCATGGCTATTCTGGCAGCAGAGCAACTATATTTGTTGAACCAAACGAAGCGATCGGTATGAACAACGAGATTCATCAACTACGTCAGGAAGAAAAGGAGGAGATATTTCGTATTCTCAAGGATTTCACTGAAATGATCCAAGAATATCGTGACGATCTGCTCAATAACTACTCTATTCTTGGTGATCTCGATTTTTATTTTGCTATTGCCCGTTTGGGTAATAGCTTTAAGGGGAATACTCCTCTAGTAAGCGAAAAGACTGTTATTAAATTAGAAAATGCCAGACACCCCTTGTTATTATACACTATGCAAGATGAAGATAAGGTCATTCCCTTTGATCTGGAATTAGGACAAGACTATGATATCCTTGTATTGTCAGGTCCTAATACTGGTGGAAAGACAGTTACCTTAAAAACTATCGGTTTACTGACAATGATGGCATTAAGTGGCTTACCGATACCTGCAGATAAGGAGTCAGAAATTGGTCAATTTAGTCACATTTTAGCCGATATAGGAGATCAACAGTCACTAGAAGATTCATTGAGCACATTTTCGGCTCATTTAGGTCATATCAGGGAAATGCTCGAAATTGGTGATGATAAGACAATGATCTTAATAGATGAAATTGGTGCAGCAACAGATCCTGAACAGGGGGCTGCTCTTGCACAATCTATTATGGAATCTCTTATCGGCAAGGGAGTCACTGGAGTTGTAACAACACACTACACACCACTAAAATTGTTTGCTATGAA
Source organism: Candidatus Cloacimonadota bacterium (assembly GCA_019429305.1). NCBI lineage: Bacteria > Pseudomonadati > Candidatus Cloacimonadota > Candidatus Cloacimonadota bacterium. The sequence continues at coordinate 89,992 of JAHYIR010000006.1, read as the reverse complement.
TTCTGAGAGATGTCAAAATGCAGCAATGCAATTCGACCCTGATAAACATATCCCGACATATCGTTTTAAGATTGGACTACCTGGTAATAGCTTTGCTCTGGAGATTGCTGAAAAATTAGGGTTACAAGAAGAGGTTCTTAACCGAGCTAAAGATCTTACTGGCAAACAAAATGTCGAATTAACCGATTTGCTGACCCGAATCTCATCAGAGAAGAAGGAGCTTGCTCAGAGCAAGTTTCAATATGATCTAAGATTAAATCTTCTTAACCAAAAGATAAATGAATATGACAGCAAACTCTTCCAGATGGAAAGCGATAAGAAAAATATTCGTCAAGAGACTGTGAAAGAAGCACGAGAATTTCTGGCTAATCTCCAAAGAGAGTTAGAGTCAGAAATTGCTAAGATTCGTCAAAAAGATAATCAAGAAAGGAAAAAGGAAACACAACAAGTAATTAAAAAAGTCGCTTCTCTGAACAGAGATCTGGTTACAGAAGAGAGAGATTTGTTAGTTGAAAAACTATCACCAGTAACAGAACCCCAAGTCGGAGAAACCGTCTGGATTAGAGAATTAGAAGGAACTGGGGTTATAGTAGCAGTAGAAAAAAATGGTGTTAAAGTTGATTTTAACGGTATATTGTTAGTAACAGATACACATAATCTTTTTTATTTGAGCAAAGTTAAAAAAGAAGAGGGAAAAAAGAAGGGAGTCAATATTCATACTACGGGACAAGTAAAAACAGAATTGAAGGTATTGGGTTTAACTTTTGATGATGCATTACCCCTGATAGAAGGGTTTTTAGATGAGGGATATGCAGCCGGCTTAAACAAATTACGAATAGTGCATGGTAAAGGAACCGGTGCCCTTCGAAATAAAATAAGAAGTTATCTGCAAGGAGTTCCCAGAATCAAAGAACACTACTCTCCAGCTCCAGAAGCGGGTGGAGATGGAGTAACCGTGGTAGTTTTTAGTTAAAAGGATAACACATAATGTTGGATCAACGAATCATAGACCAGATTATCGAAGGTAATGACATTGTCTCAGTTGTAGAACAGTATCTTCCTCTTAAAAGAACAGGTACGAACTATAAAGCTTGTTGTCCTTTTCATGATGAAAAAACACCATCTTTTATTGTAAGTGATAAAAAACAGATCTTTAAATGCTTTGGTTGCGGGAAGGGTGGTAACGTTATCCATTTTGTGAAAGAGATCGAAAATATCTCTTTCTTTGAAGCATTACAAAAATTAGCTATAAAGGCAGGTATCAAACTCCAGAAGCAAGACAAGGTAGAAACAAAAAAACAGACCCGGCAAGACCTTTTACTGAAAGTTTATGAATTGGCAAAAGACCATTATGAGGATAATCTGCATAGATTTGGAGATGTGGTATTAACAAATTTGGAAGAGAGAGGAATATCCAAGTCAACTATCAATAAATTCGAGATTGGTTATGCTCTTAACAGTACCTCTGGACTATACAATCATCTTGTGAAAAGTAATATAAATAAGCAGATCCTGGAAAACTCCGGTCTCTTTGTCAAGACTCAGAGAGGGATGGTCGATCTTTTCCGCGAGAGAATAATATTCCCTATTCATTCGGCAAACGGTAGTGTTGTAGCTTTCGGTGCCCGTGTTGTACATGCTGACCAGCAGGGTGGCAAGTATATTAACTCGCCAACTACTGAATTATACACCAAAGGCAAAGAGCTTTATGGATTTTATCTGACCAAAAACGAGATCAGAAAACTCAACTATGCCCTGGTAACTGAAGGATATACAGACTTTCTCCGGCTTTATGAAAATGGTTTTATCAATTCCGTCGCTACTTTGGGAACCGCATTTACTGAAGAACAGGTTAAGTCATTGATCCGATATTCAAAAAATATTTATCTCTTATATGATGGAGATCTCGCAGGTAAAAAGGCAGCCCTAAAAGCTGCTGAGAGTATAATTCTTACCGGTGCTTTTCCTAAGATCGTTACTTTACCCGATGGAGAAGATGCGGATAGTTTCTTGAAGAAGCACAGTCGTGAGGATTTAAAGGTGTTGATCGATAATGCAGATCCAATGATAGAATATCTTCACAAGAATACAGATTTAGGACTTGAGATAAAAGAGAAATTAGAAACTTTGCTGGAAATCGCCAACCAATTCAGTGATCTTTTGAATAGAGAACTCTTTGTAAAAGAGATAGCAAGAGTTTTTAATCTATCCCTCCCTTCGCTAACTCAAAGAATTAGAAAGAGTAGAAGATCAAACAAGAAAGTGCAGTCAACTAATCTTACCCGAACTGCAAATTTCAAGTTCATGGAAGAAAAAAACTTTTTAATTCTTCTGATAAACGGAATGATCGAAGATATCGAGGAGCTTAGTGAAATTGACTCCGGATACTTTTTTAATGATGATTATAAAAAAGTTTTTGAAACCTTGCAGTCATTTGATTATATTATAGATAATGATAAAGTTGCATCTATTTTAGTAAATTTTGAGGAAAAGGATGCCATGCTGGTAAAGATTATTAGTGAGTTATCTCTGGTTGATATACCTCCTGTACCTTATAAGGAGGTAATAAATGATCTGAAGATCCGAAAATACCAAAATGAATTAAGAGAAATAGATAATACAATTGTTTCTGGACATGATAGTTTTTCGGCAATGACCAGAAAGAAAGAGCTGCTGGAAAAGATACGCAATACTTCACGTAAGGTTGTACATAAAAATAGAATGTAAGGAGTGTTAATGTTAAGTTATAAAGAGTGTTTAGAAAAACTTATAGCTTTAGGTAAAGAAAACCAAACTCTGACATATAAACAGATCAATGATGTTATACCAATCAGCCCATTATTTTTGGAAAGGATAGATGATCTGATCAACGATATCAATGAGCAGGGAATCGAGATCGTTGATGAAACTCAAAAAAGATTTTCCCGCAGTTCTGCCGGTGCTAAAAAAGAAATTGAGATCAAGAAATTCAAAAACAAAAGGTATTATGATGATCCGGTCAGAATGTATCTCCGTGAAATGGGAAGAGTACCCTTATTAGACAGAGAGGGCGAAATTCGTCTGGCTAAGAAAATTGAAAGTGCCCAGAAAATGATCAATCAGAACATCTTTATTTCCGGTAGTACGCTGAGAGAATTGCATAATTTCTATCACCGTTATAAAGAGAAGAGAGTTCGTATTGATCAGATTTTTAAGATAGAATACGGAACCTGTTTAGAAAAGGCACAAGAACAAAAACTCGTTGATGATTTCGATACTATGCTAAAGGAGGTAGATGACCTCTTCGAACAGATCGGTAAAATTATCGACAACATCGATACAGAACTGGAAATTCCTCCAGATTTACAATTACAGCTCGATGAATACCGTGAAAAAATAAGAGAGATCCTCTTTAGTAGTACCTTCAATGATAAATTGATCAAAAGAATGGTCTATCGTATGCGCAGCTTGGTCGGTAGGATAAAAGAGAGTTTAAAATCGATCACCAATCTCTCCCGTATCAGAAAATTTTCTATTGATGAGATCTGTACATATGGAAGACGGGCTAAGAAATCAGACGAAGAGATGGAAGAGGTACAAAAAGAGACTGGAGTTGATCCTAATATCTTTATTGAGACCCTGAGAAAGATCAAAAATGCTAAGAGAAAGATCCGCAGAGTAGAGCTCGAGACACGGCTTACCGCCAACGAGATGATCTTCATCCTCGATGAGATCGAAAGAGGTTCGAGAATGAAAGAGCGTGCTCAGAATGACCTGATCGAAGCAAATGTCCGATTGGTTGTTAGCATAGCTAAGAGATATAATAATAGAGGTCTCGATTTCCTTGATCTGATTCAGGAAGGAAACACCGGATTGATGAAGGCAGTAGATAAATATGACTATCGAAAAGGTTATAAATTCAGTACCTATGCTACTTGGTGGATAAGACAGGCAATTACACGAGCTATCGCAGACCAGGCAAGAACTATCAGAATTCCTGTTCATATGATCGAATCGATCAACAAACTAAACCGTATGAGTAGAAGATTGATGCAGAAACTCGGCCGTGAACCTTACCCCGAAGAACTATCAGAAGCTCTCGATATGCCTATTGATAAGATAAAGAGCATCATGGCTATTTCCAAAGAACCTGTATCTTTAGATAAACCCATCGGAAGTGATAGTGAAGATAGTATATTAGGCGATTTTATTGAAGATAAAAGCACTATCTCCCCGGAGCGAATGGCTGAACGGTCAATTCTCAGTAAGGTCGTTGATGATGTACTAAAAACTCTTACCCCCCGTGAAGAGAGAGTGATCAGATTACGTTTCGGTATCGATGACGGTTATCATAGAACTTTGGAAGAGGTGGGAAATATCTTTAATGTTACCAGAGAGCGTATCCGACAGATTGAAGACAAAGCTCTCAAGAAGCTGAAACATCCGACACGAAGTGAAGGTTTCATGAAGATAATCAACAACTACAATATCAAATAAGTAGTTATTTATAATCGAGAGTAATGTTCCAACATCTATGAACTGCACTCTTCTTGAAGATTGCATCCTGCTAAAAATAGACTGTTTATGCTTGACAAAAAAAGCATCTTCTCCGATTGCATTCTTGGTAAAACTTCTTAGGGCCTATAGCTCAGTTGGTAGAGCTCCCGGCTCATAACCGGGCGGTCAGAGGTTCGACTCCTCTTGGGCCCACCACTTTTTATTCAATCATATTTAAGGACAATAGTTGCTTACATTTTATTCATAATTACACGAAACAATGCTTGACATTAACCCTCTCTCCTTCATGAAATAGTTTTGATATGCAAATAAGTCGGGTAGGATAATGAGAGATACCAAACAATATGAAGATGAAATAATAGGAATTCTTGAACATATTGTTTACCGTAATGAAGAGAACGGCTATTCGGTAGTACATATCAAACCTACTGACGGTTTTAGTAAAATTGTTGCCACCGGTAACCTCATCGGAGTCAATATCGGTGAAAAGCTCATCATGAAAGGCAACTGGATCCTTCATCCCGAATATGGACAGCAGTTTCAAATTCTCACATATCAGGTTGAACAACCTGTTACCAAAGAGGGTATAGCAAAATTTCTCAGCAATGGTCTCATCAAAGGTATCGGTCCTAAAACAGCTCTCAAGATCGTACAGGAGTTCGGAGAAAAATCTTTAGATATCATAGAGAATAGTCCACAGGAACTGGAAAAGATCGAAGGGATTGGTAAAGCTAAGCGAGAATTGATAGAAAATGGTTGGATAGAACAAAAAGGCATAAAGAACGTAATGCTCTTTCTTCAGAAGTATAATATAAAAACTTATCTAGCTCTCAAGATCTTTAGAACTTACGGTGAAGATTCATTTCAAGTGTTGCAAAACAATCCTTATAAGTTAACCGAAGATATCTACGGGGTCGGGTTTAAGACTGCCGATCAGATCGCTCGAAATCTCGGAATCGATAAATCAGCCGATTATAGAATTCAAGCCGGTATAAAATACATTCTCTACCAATTCTCCGAAGAGGGTCACTGCTTTGCTAAAAAAGAACAACTTATCAAACGAACAGAAGAACTACTCGATCTAAATAGAGAATTTGTTGCAAAAGAACTCCATCTGATGCTAACTAAAGAAATCTTGTTAACCGACAAGGAAGCAATTTATCATCCGTTATTTTATCATGCAGAAAGAAATGCAGCGATAAAGATCAAGGAGATAACGAACAATAACGCGAGTCAGCTCGGTTTGTTTAAGAATGTCGAGTGGCAGAAAGTTTTTGCTTGGCTGAAAAATAACAAAAAGATCGATTATACACCGATGCAACAGCAGGCGATCAAAGCATGCCTGACAAATAAGATCACTGTTCTTACCGGAGGTCCGGGGACAGGTAAGAGTACCATCACAGCTGCGTTAACAAGTGCCTTACAAGCAAAAAAACTAGAATTCATTTTAGCTGCACCCACCGGAAGAGCAGCAAAAAGATTAAGTGAAGTTACAGGGTTTCCTGCTCAAACAATTCACCGGCTATTAGAGTTTTCTTGGCAGGATGGTCTTAAGTTTCGCCGTAATGAAGGAAATCCTTTAGATGCAGCTATGATAATAGTTGATGAAACCTCCATGCTGGACATCATTATGCTGAACTACCTGCTCAAAGCGATTAGCAGAGATACTCATCTTGTTTTTATCGGAGATGTTGATCAATTACCGAGCGTTGGTGCCGGTTTTGTACTCAATGACCTAATAGCATCCGGTTCTCTGCAAGTAGTGCGACTCGATCAGATTTTCCGTCAGCATAGTGAGAGTTTGATAATAACTAATGCTCATCTTATCAGGCAGGGATTGAGACCAATCTTTGCTAAAAACAATGGGGACTTTTTTCTCTTTAGCACCGATGATCCCAGTAAGACAATTGAAATTGTCCATCAGCTTGTAACAGAAAAAATACCACAAAAATTCGGTTTTGATCCGATGTCTCAGACACAGGTTCTGGCACCTATGCATAAAGGTGAAATCGGTATTACCGAGCTCAATAAGAGATTACAAGCAGCTCTTAATCCGTATCGTGATGATGAGATAGAATTAACTATAGGTGAGAGAAGTTATCGTATCAAAGATCGAGTAATGCAGCTAAGAAATAACTACGACAAAGAGGTCTTTAATGGTGATTTAGGAATTATTGCTGCTATTGATAAGGAACTGCAAAAAGTTCAGATATCTTTTGATAAAAGAATAGTCGAATACGAATTTTTTGAACTGGATCAGATAACCCATTCTTATGCTATTAGTATCCATAAATCTCAGGGATCTGAGTTTCCTGTCGTGGTTATACCCCTCTTGATGCAGCACTACATCATGCTGCAAAGAAATCTCTTATATACAGCCATCAGTCGAGCTAAGAACCTCGTTGTTATTGTAGGAAGCCAACAAGCCATTGATACTGCTCTGAGAAATAATAAAATCGTCCAAAGAAATACGATGCTCAAAGAACTTCTCAAATAAAATCAGCATCTCTTACCCGATCAAATCATTAGTTATAAATTTATAAAATTATGACTACCCCCTCTCTAATTCACTAAATGATAATAATATATCTATCTTTTATCCTTAGGAAACTATATAGTCGGATATATCCGACTATATAGATGCCTAATGGTATGATTCGGGTTAATCTTTGTTCTAATGGTTATTGGACAGCAATACTTACTGCTGGTATTAAGATGGATGTGCTTAATTGAGATAAGAAAAGGATAATCTAAAAAATGCTGCCAATTAAGTCAATCAGTTCTGCTACAGAATTACCTCTATAGGTTATATCCGCACACTCTTGATAAAGAGGTCGGCGCTTGAACCAGAGTTCATGTAGTTTTTGAGGATTTAAAGCAACTACTTTCGGTCGGTCAGTATACTCTATTCTTCTCAGAATAACTTCCCAATCAAGATCAAGCCAGATAACAATGTTGGTAATGCCTTTTAAAAATTGACGATTCTCATAATCTTCAACTATTCCACCACCGGTAGAGATGACTGATGATTTTGGAATACTTAAAAGAACTTCTCTTTCGTAGCCACGGAAATAATCTTCTCCCTTTAACTCAAATATCTGAGAGATAGATATTCCGGTATTCTTTTCTACCTGAGAATCTGTTTCGCAAAAGGGCAATGCTAATATATTGGACAGTTCTTTTCCTAAAGTTGATTTTCCTGAACCCATAAAACCGATCAATATGATGGTTTTGTGAGACCCTTTTATTTTATTGGTTAGAAAAGCAATTTCCTTTATCATCATCGGTGACCTAAAAAAGAAGCAGACGGCAAATAATGAGCCGTCTGCTGGGTTATGATTAATTATCTTATCAATTATCTGTTCTTTATTTCTCAGGTTCTACCGGTTTTTCAGGTGAATCCTGTTCGAGAGCTGCTACTTCCTCTTCTTGCTCAACTTCTTCTGATGTCGGAGGTTCAGTAACTTCCACCTCGATCTCTTCCATTTCCTTGGGTTTCTCTTCTTCTTCATCAGTTTCCAGTGCAGCAGCTTCTTCCATCACAGAATCTTCAGTTGTTTCCGGTTCTTCGGATTGTTCGTTGTCCTGTTCTTCATCTGATATTTCGACTTCTTCTGTTGATTCATCATGTTCTTCTTCAACCGGAGGTTCTTGCTCATGAACATCTGAAGATTCTTCGGCGTGCTCTTCCTCTTCTTCTTTCTTCATTTGCTGACGCATCTCAGGTTCGTGCATCTTAAGAAATTCCTGCAATGCTTCTCTCTCCTTGGAGAAGAAGTAGGCTTTAATACTAAGAATCAAGCGTCTGTTTTCCATATCGAGTTCGATTACTTTCATTGGTATTTCATCACCCAAGTTAAAAGCCATTTCCGGTCTATCTAAGCGAGGAATAGCGAGATGAGAGATCGGCACAAATCCTTCGATTGGTGTTCCATCGACATCAATATCTACCAGTACACCTTTAGGAATGATCTTAGTGATAACACCGGTAACTTCCGTGTTGATAGGCAGTTTTTGATCCAATTCTTCCCAGGGATCGGGAAGCAATTGTTTCATACCGAGAGCAATTCTGTGTAAGTGTTTATCAACAGAAAGAACAACTGTTTCGACCTCTTGTCCTTTCTTTAAAACCTCTTTTGGGTGATAGATACGTTTTGTCCAAGAAACATCAGATATATGGATCAATCCATCAATATCCTCTTCAATCTCGACAAAAGCACCAAAAGATGTCAGACTCTTGATCTTTCCTTTTATCAAACTGCCAACAGGGTATCTTTCATCTATAACTAACCACGGATTGGGTTCCATTTGCTTCATACCAAGAGAAATTTTTTGATCATCTTTGGAAACAGATAAAACTATAGCGTTAACTGTATCACCAACATTCAGGAGCTGTCTTGGATTAGTAATCTTCTTTGTCCAAGACATTTCGGAGATATGTACCAATCCTTCAACTCCCGGTTCAAGTTCAACAAAGGCACCGTAAGGGGTTACATTTACTACTTTACCTGTAACCTTAGTTCCCTCTTCGTATTTCAGTTCAACATTTTCCCAAGGATGTGGTACTAATTGTTTTAGCCCGAGAGAGACCCTTGCCTCTTCTTCTTCATAACCAATGACTTTAACCTTAACTTTGTCGCTGATATTAAGCATTTCTGAAGGATGGCTAATGTGTCCCCATGACATATCAGTAATATGAAGCAGACCGTCTATCCCACCTAAATCGATGAAGGCACCGTAATCGGTGATATTCTTTACTTCACCATCTAGTTCTGCTCCGATTTTTATCTTATCTCGCAATTTTTCGATCTTCTCTTCCTGTTCCTCTTCGAGAACTTTCTTACGAGAGACGATAATATTCTTTTTCTGTTCATCTATATTTATGATCCTGAATTTGACCTCTTTGCCAATAAATTGGTCGAGATTGGGAATCGGTTTGATTGATATTTGAGAACCGGGAAGGAAAGCAGTCAGACCTTTAATCTCTGCAATCATTCCTCCTTTAACTCTCTGACGTATTACACCGGTAACCGTTTGATTGTTCTTGTAAGTCTCTTTCAAATCATCGAGTGCTAAGTGAAAATCCGCTATCTTTTTAGATAGTGATACCTTTCCTTCACTATTCTCGATTTTATTGATATAGACCTTGATCTTGGAGTTAAGTTTAATCTCTTCGGCACCGCTAAAATCGCTAATAGGAATTGAGCCTTCAGATTTATAACTGATATCAACCAAAACCTCTTTATCATTAAATCCTACTATTATACCTTCAATGATCTCTCCCGGTTTATAGTCACGGAATGTCTCTTCATATTGAGCCATTTCCTTGGCTAATGCGGCACTTTCCGGTGTTTCAGGTACTATCGGAATACTTGCTTTTTTCGTCGGCTTTTCTTCAGGTTTCTGATCATCTTGAGGTTCTTCACTGATTGGCACTTCCTCTTTTGTTTCAATTTCAGTTATTTCCTCTGAGATAGGGGTTGTAGCAGTTTCTTCAGTCTCTTGTTTTTCCTGTTCGAGTTCTTTAGGTTCTTCGACCATTTGTTCTTGCGGTTCAGGCTGCTGTTCAGTTTCCTCTTCAGTTGCTAAAACCGGAGGCTGTGCTTCCTCTACTAATTCTTCTTCAGAATCTTCCGTCTTTTTCTCAGCTTCTTCTGTTTCTACTTCAGGTTTTTCTTCTTTTGCCTTTGGGGCAGTTTCTTCACCAACAGACTCCTCTAACTCAGTAGTCTGTTCCTTTACATAAGTCTCTTCTTGATTTTGATCGTTACCATCTTCTGTTTCATTTTCGATCTTTCGGACAACAACATCATCTGATACTGCTTCTTTGTTATCCACTTTTTCTTCGGTTTGATTATTGAAATGCATTCATTCCTCCTTATAACCGGAAATCTTTTCTACACAGTCAATTAAGTGTTTATGATTCCCGAGACATTTCATAATTTTATTATATACTTCGACAATTATCCAATCTGGTGTAGATGCTCCTGCTGTCAAGCCGATGTTTACTTTTTTTTCTAACCAGCTACAATCGAATTCCTCAGAAGTCTCTATCAGAAAGGTTTCTACGATATTTTGACAAATTTGATATAACATTCTTGTGTTGGAACTATTTTTACCACCTATTACAATCATCAAATCACTTTCTTGGGCTAATAAAAAAGTTGAATCTTGTCTTACGCTAGTTGCATTACAAATTGTATTGATAAGCCGCAACTCTTTGGTAAATGGAATTAGTGTGTTAACTATACTCTGTAAATTTTCGATACTCTGTGTAGTTTGGCTAATTACAGCCAGTTTATTGAATCGCTTTTTTGGTATATCAGCTGGATTTAAAACAATATAAGCTTCTCCATTGACATAGGATTTCAAAGCAATCACCTCCGGGTGATCTTTATTGCCTACTATGATAATGGGAAAACCCTCGTTGCTGAGCTGAGTTACATATTGCTGGCTACTGGCTACATACGGACAGGTTGCATCTATAATTAGTAGTCCACAAGAATCCAATTTTTCTCTTAACTCTTTAGTGATACCATGAGAACGTATAATAACTGGTTTAAGATCAACATCATCTATAGATTCAATCGGTATAATACCCTTTTCTTTCAATCTTTCGACCATTTGGGGATTGTGGATAATCGGACCAAGGGTAACTATTTCGGAATATTTGGCTGACGCTTCTTCCGCCATATTGATCGCACGTTTCACTCCGAAACAAAAACCCGAATTTTTAGCTAATTTAACTGTCATAAGGCAACCTGTTGATTGTCTTTAAGATATCATCAGCAATCTGACGATATGTTTTTTTTTCTGCCGGCAAATCATCATATTTTTCCGGTTCTATCCTTTCTCCGATATAGATACTGATTCTCTTTTTTCTTATTAAGCAGTCTTTTATGTTATTGGAATTTTCAATATGTATTGGTAATATAGGGACTTTCATCTCATGCACTAAAATTCCTATTCCGGGTTTGGCTGTAAAAGATTTTCTACTCCCTTCGGGAAATATGAGAATTGATTTGTTCTGACTTAAAAGCTCCTTCAAACGATCAATAGTTTTCCTATCAAAGACACCCCGTTTTACCGGTATCGAATTTACAAATCTCAGGATACTCCCAAAAATAGGGTTTTTAAAGAGTTCATATTTTGCAAGATAGTATATCTCCTGCGGTAAAATAGAGCCTATGAAGGGTGGATCAAAATATGAGATGTGATTAGCAGCAATGATACAAGTATTCCAATCAGCTAATCTTTCTTTATGAACAATTCTGTAGTTGCCTACAGTTTTCATAATTATTTTGAACATTATCGTGTTTAATCTATAAACATATCTCATTATCGCTGCTCTAAGAATTTCATAATATAGTTGACTTGTTCGGTTATGGACATGTTGGTTGTATCCACCTCTATTGCATCCTCAGCTTTCCTCAAAGGTGCAATCTCTCTGTTACTATCGTTCTGGTCTCTCCAGATCAGGTCTTTTTCTATCTCTTCAAGAGCTATACTGTTATCGCCAATTTCTTTCCAGCGTCTAATAGCCCTCGTTCTTACTGATGCAGTTACAAAAAACTTGAAGTCGGCATCAGGAAAAACTACTGTCCCGATATCCCTGCCATCCATAACAATTCCACCCGATCTGCCCATCTCACGCTGCATTGCTACCATTCGTTCTCTTACTGCTCCAATTACTGCGATCTCTGAAGATAATTTCGTGATATCCTGCTCTCTTATTCTTGTTGAAACATCTTTGTTATCAAGAAATATCCGCTGCTCTTCGTTGATGTGTTTGAAGCAGATGTCAATCTCAGCAAGTAATTTATCCAATTGATCGGTATCCTGAAAATCAATTCCTGACTCGATTATTTTAAAGGCAACTGCGCGATACATCGCACCAGTATCGATATAAGTATAACCTAATTTACGAGCTAAAATCTTAGCTGTAGTGCTTTTCCCGGAAGCAGCAGGACCGTCGATAGCTATTATGTAACCTCTTATCATTTAGACCAACACGAAAATTAATATTGTTTGTATTGTTCTTTATTAATGTTAAAGAGTCAATAGATTTTTACCTATCTTGATAAAAGTGCCTCTAAAAGGCATTTGAGAGCATTTTATGCTACTAAACAATGATCAAATCGGAAACTAATCTTGCTATCTTAAAACAAATCCATTGACAAAAAAAGGGGTTAAGTAACAGGTAGTCACTAAAATAAAATGTCGGAGGACGAATGCCGAATACCAAACAATGTGAAAAGAGATTAAGACAAGATAAAAAAAGACAGGCACGCAATAACTATGTCAAGAAGACCATAAAGTCTCTGTCCAAGAAAATGAGAAGTGACATCACTCTTGAAGAAAAAGAAAAATTATTACATTCAGTTTATTCTCAGCTTGATAAAGCAGCCAAAAAGGGTGTCATTCATAAAAGAACAGCGTCTCGTCGTAAATCTCGTATTTCAAGTTACCTAAACAAAGAGAAGCTTCAGCTTACTACTGAAGCTTAGACGCTTTTAGGTAATGATTTTTCATCATTGTAAGAATAGTTGAACGAAGGCCATCGTAATAATCATTGTAGAAAAGAAACAAAGAAAAATTTGCAGTCAGACGGATATTAATCATAGGGAGCATATCCGTCTTTTTCTTTTATAGGAATAACTATGAAGAGTATAATAGAGAATCTGCGTTTGAAATTGGCAAAAACAAGAAGTGGTTTTGTAGCCAAGATTGCTGAAGCTATCCACATCCGCACTAAGATTGACGAAGATCTGATGGATGAACTGGAAGAAATACTAATCGAAGCTGATATTGGTATCGATGTCTCAAGTTATATAATAGATAAATTGCGCGAAAAAATCCGCATAGAGAAACTAACTGAAAGCTCTTCTGTTCTTTCAGCCCTTCGTGAGATAATTATTGATATGTTGCAGAAAGATTATGCAGGAGAGAATATAGCACTAACAATGCCCGACAAATTACCTTATGTCTTACTCTTTGTTGGAGTAAATGGTGTCGGGAAAACAACTACTATCGGAAAATTAGCCAATAGGTACCGTAATCAGGGAAAAAGCGTAATGCTTGTTGCTGGAGATACTTTTAGAGCAGCGGCGATCGAGCAACTTGAGATATGGGCAGAACGGGCAGGAGTAACCCTTTTAAAACAGCAAAGTGGTTCAGATCCCTCAGCAGTGATATATGACGGATTAACCTCAGCGCTGAATAAGAAAATTGATGTTGTTATGATCGATACTGCAGGGAGATTTCATAATAAAGTCAATCTAATGAATGAGTTGAGCAAGATGAACCGTACAATAAAAAAAGTTATGCCCGAAGCTCCACATGAAACCCTCTTAGTAGTCGATGCCTCAACTGGGCAAAATGCTATCAGCCAAACGAAACTATTTAATGAAGTTACCCAATTGACTGGCTTGGTGCTGACTAAACTTGACGGGACTGCTAAAGGTGGTATTGTAATCGGAATAAAACATCAGTTAGATATTCCAGTAAAATTAATTGGCGTTGGTGAAAAAATAGAAGATCTGCGTGATTTTGACAGCAAGGAATTTGTGGAAGCTCTTTTTAGTTAAACAAGAAACAGACCCTTAGGAAAGAAATATGAAATATTTTGAAACGCATTGCCATTTGGATTTTAAAAACTATGATAAGGATCGTGAGCAAACGATTGATAAATGCCTTAAAGCGGGAGTGGATCACTTCATCAATGTTGGAATAGATGAAGAAACCTCCCGAGAAAGCATTAAATTAGCTGAAAGGTATCCGCAGTTTTATGCTGCTGCTGGCTATCATCCTCATGAAGCAACTAAATATAATGAACAGAAGCTGAGAGAGTTTTTATCTCATCCTCGAATAGTTGCTTTAGGAGAAGTGGGACTCGATTATTACCGTAATCTTAGCCCGCAGAAAGTTCAAAAAGAAGTATTCGAAGCTCAGATAATAATTGCTAACGAACTACAACTCCCATTAATAATTCATAATCGTGATGCTCATCAAGACTGTCTGGAACTGCTGAAAAAACATTCTCCTCAGAAAGTAGTATTTCATTGCTATTCCGGTAATCTGAGTATGGCAGAACAGATCTGGGAACTGGGCTGGCTGATCTCTTTTACCTGTACTATAACCTATCCTAATAACAGGTATTCTGAGATAATACGTCAAATTCCACTCAATAAGATGATGATCGAAACCGACTCACCTTTCTTATCTCCTCAGCAAATGAGAGGTAAAAGAAATGATCCTTCATCACTCAGATATGTCGTTGAGAAGTTATCAGAAATACGCAGAATTTCTCCTCTGGAGATCGGTAAGATCGTTCATCAAAATGCCTGCGATTTCTTTTTAAAAAAAACTTGAACAAAAATACCTGTTTTGTTTGTTGTAAACAGAATGGAAAAGGAGGCTTGTTATGGCAGTAACTATTAGTGCAGAGACCTGTATAGGTTGTAGTGCTTGTATCGACACATGCCCGGTAAATGCTTTAAGGATGGAAAATGATAAAGCAGTAGTTGATCCCGATACTTGTATTGATTGTGGAAATTGTATTTCTGCTTGTCCGGTCGAAGCTATCGAAATATAATACTTTCGGCATTTAACACTATTAAGACCGGTACTTTCCTATACCGGTCTTTTTTTATTCATCTCTTGTAATAAATATCTCTTTAAACTTATCTAAAATTGCTTGATTGTGTGTCCCTTCCCAATAAATTCGGCCACAATTTCGACAAATCTCAAAGTGATCGGAAGTCTGATAAACATAATCAGGAACCAAGCTTACTACCTTTTCTTTATCAATTTTTCTTAATAGCTGATTGCAAAGGTTGCATCTGGTAAAAGCGTTTTCAAAATTCAAGTTCAGCTTGGCGTTTAGTTCCTGCAACTGCTCAAATATGTTAGAAGAATGAATCAGTATAGTATTATCAAATATTTTCAGACCGGCATTTTTTCTACTGCTGGTTAGAAAAATGCGCTCCTCTTTTCTGGCTATATTACTTAGAGACAAAAGAGAAACTTTCTTGTAAGATGATGTATCATACCCAAGCAACCTAAGCCATTTGGCTAATCTACCGAGATTATTATCTGTAAGAAACTTAACTTTGTGATTATTATTCACATCAACCATCATTGATCTGATTTTCTCATCAACTCCTAGAGCCTCTGATCAGGATCAACCTTAAAAGATTGACCAGAGCCATAAGGGTTGCTGCAATGTAAGTCAAAGCTGCTGCATTAAGAACTGCCTTAACCCCCTGAGATTCTTGTTCGCTATGGATTATTCCGTTATTTAACTCTGCAAATGCTCTCTGTGAGGCATTGAATTCTACAGGTAGAGTAACAACATGGAACAATAAAGCTCCGGCAAAGAATATAATTCCTAAATCCATTAAAGGTGTATAACTAAAGATCAGCCCTACTATAAATAAAGGAAATGCAGCAGATGTACCGATCTGAGCAACAGGTAGAATACTTGCTCTCACTGCCAAAGGGGCATATTTAGTAGCGTGCTGGATAGCGTGACCTACTTCGTGAGCTGATATAGCGGCTGATGAAATAGATACACCGTGATAAACATCTTCGGATAAAGAGACAACCTTCTTACGAGGGTCATAATGATCAGTTAGAACTCCCTTAACAGCTCTTACTTGGACATCAGCTAATCCCTGCCGATCCAAAATCCTGCGAGCAATCTCTGCTCCGGGTAAATTAGCTGAATTACGAAAACGACTATATTTTTGATAGTTACCCTTGACTTTGCTTTGTGCGTAAAAAGCAAGAATAAGCACCGGTATCAATAGTACTATAGTAGAATCAAAGAAGAACATAATTGCTCCTTTTTTCTTTTTATAACGTCAAATATACGGGCAAAATTTCATTGTTATATGCGTAGTGTTGAACCTTTAAAACTTCCCTACTCTAAAGAATTCAGTAACATTTTTAATTCCTGAATTTTTAGCCTCTTCAATAGTTCCTGTAAAGAGCATCTTTCCTTCATCAAGAAAGATAATCTTATCTGCTATACGATGTATACTGGCTAATTCATGAGTCACTACTACTACTGTCATTTTAAGCTGCTTTTTCAGATCGAGTATCAGCTCATCTAAAGAGGCACTGGTCAAGGGATCTAATCCGGCAGAAGGTTCATCACAAAAGAGGATTTCCGGATCGAGTACTATGGCACGAGCTAAGGCAGCCCTTTTTCTCATACCTCCCGATAGCTCTGAAGGCTTCTTATGGAGAGCTTCACTGAGGTTGACTAACTGCAGTTTGACTCTGATCATCTTATCAATAATCTCTTTGGGAAGAGCTGTATGTTGCTCTAAAGGGATAGATATGTTTTCATAGATGTCAATAGAATTCAGTAATGCCCCTCCTTGAAAGAGAACTCCAATCCTTACCAGCATACTCTCATATTCCGCTTCATTCATCTCAGTTATATTCTGACCAAAAATTTCTACATATCCTGCTGATGGTTGTTGTAGTCTAAGCATATTCTTCAAGAGAGTAGTTTTACCACAACCGCTCGGACCTAGAATTACAGTTATTTCTTCTGGATAAATATCGACTGTGATATCTTCCAAAATCACTTGCTCACCATACTTAGCAGTAAGACTATTGATTTTGATTATTGGTTCTTTCATAATTTTATTATTGCAGATATAGAAGACTAAACAGAACATCAATAATGATAACGGCAAAAATGGAGGTTACTACTGAAAGGGTTGTTGCTCTTCCTACCCCTTCTGCTCCACCTTCTACACGAAAACCATAAAAACTTCCTATAATGACAATTGACCAGCCAAAGAAAGTACTTTTCAGTAAACTGATTAGAAGATCTTTGAGAAACAATACATTCAGCATTTGGGTGTAAAAGGCAGAAACACTTAAATTCAGATAAGTTACTGCAACAATAATTCCGCCCAAAATCCCCACTATCATAGAAATAACTACAAGAAGCGGCATACAGATAGTCATAGCATAAAACTTGGGAACTACTACATATCTAATCGGATTAATTGCCATCATTTTCAGTGCATCAATCTCCTCAGTCACTTTCATGGTAGCAATTTCAGAAGCAATTGAGGAGCCACTTCTTCCGGCAAGTATAATCGCTGTCATCATCGGGCCCATTTCCCTGACCATTGATATAGAGATTAGATCAGCAATAAAAATATTGGCACCGAACATTCTTAACTGAGCAGCGGATTGCAATGCAATAATCAATCCTATAATAAATGAAAGGGTGAAAATTATAGGAAGGGAATCAACACCGATAATGATTGATTGCTGTATCAATGAACCTTTTCTGGCACCTTTTTTTTTCCATAATCCTTTTATAGCCCAATAAAAAACATCCGCTGATAAGATCAGGTATTCGTAGATAGCATCTCTGATGAAATAGTAGGATTCTCCTAATTTTTCAAATAAACCGACTGCGGTGATGGGTGCAACTTCTGGCAAAGATTTCTGACCGAAAATTTGGAGAGAAAAACCTATCTCTTCTGAATAGTTTTTAAGCAAATCATCCACTTGTTTATCACTTACCTTACTACTTTCACCCTTAATCTTTTTTGCCAACTCCTCAATAAATAAGACACCTGCACTGTCGATAGAGCTGACTTCTGATAAATCTACTCCCTGTAACTCACTTAAAGCTTCTAATTCTTTAAATTGTTTCCAGAGAGCGGGAATAGTCTCTTTGGATACTCTTCCAATCAATTTAATGTGATTATCTGTTATGATCAATTCAACTTTATCTTTCATCTTGAGTTAATGCTCTCTTATCTATTTTATTGAAAATCGTATTAATAGATAAAATAGGTTAGACGAAGGAAAACGTTATGGGTAATTTCTGTGTAATCTCTTCTATCCTTGTCATATGAAAAATTGATCTTATAGTCGAGAGCAAGTTGTCTGATAAACCGAAATGTTAAGGTGTTTTCCCATTTATAAGTATTTGAAACTGCTTGATCAAATGGAATAAGAACATCTACGGTTGTATTATATGAGATATTGTAGCGTGTAAACAGATTTGCCAGTATTGATAATTCAAGTCCCTCTTTATAAGTTGAATCCATAATTTTATAAACATTGTATTCGGTTTCATTATCAAGTGTATCTACTTCAGTCCTTATAAAGCGATAGACATCATTCATAATTTCCTGCTGCATACCGAAACCAGCTCTGAAATTTAAAGTAGCGCGGGGTCTATTTAACGGTCTGATTGTGAATCCGGCACCTTCTCTAAACATTACTGGAAAAAAGGAAGGAGTTGTCCTGAATTTATCTCTATCAAAGAGCTCCTCTATTATAATACCCTGGTCATCAATTAATCTAATGTTTCTCATTTCTAAGAAGTAGTCATATTGCTGAAAAAAATGTGTTTCCATATCAAATCTACTATAAAGTCCAATAACTTGAGATAGGTAATAAACAAAGGTATTACGAATTTGAAAGTTATCAGAAGATACTCGTAGTATTGAACCCCTGTCTTTACTTATTCCGAAATCTGTCAGATTATTCATTGTATAAAAATAGGGGTATAAATCAAATAGCAGCCTGTTATCCAGCTGGGTGGTCACTATTAAGTTCATAGTTGGTTTTTCCCGATCTGTTGAATTATCCATCATGAAACTTAAATTCCCGTGGATAGCACTGGTGAATCGTAAATTCCTTGTTTCTTTCCCATATTCAACAGTCTCTAAAAGACCTGCTCCGATAAGTGAATTGGTTTCCGAATTGACCACGACCGTAAGAATACGTAATTCTCCCTCAACCAGGTCTACTGTGGTAAAATCATCAATAGTATTGAATGGTTTGTTATTCAAGACTATCTTGTATCTGCCCGGTTGTAATATCCAGGTTTGAGGTTGCTCACCAAACTCCTCCAGAGCTCCAATCCCGAAACCATAGCTTTCAGCATTAATCATGGCAAACAGCTCATATTGAATATCGATGGAGTTTCTACTTTCATCAATCAATCTCACTCTCAAGCCTCCCCAATCGGGTTCAACAATATGTACATGTTCTCTGATAACAGTAATTCTTTTTCTCATCATCTGGTTTTCATTTCCAGAACCGTAATGTAGAATATAATCTCCTGGTCTTAGATAAGTACTTTCTCCCATCTTGTTAAAATATTGCCTGTTATCAAAAGTACTATCCAATAGGTAAAATGGTTCATAGTCGGGATGTGTCATAGACGGTAAAAAAACTCTTCCTAAGCCGACTAAATCTCGTTTTGCTTCCCGATCTAACTGCTCTTGTGGTGGAGGCAAGAGCCAAGTTTTCAACTGTTCTTCCGTTAAGGCTGTTAAATAGCAACTACTAAGGATCAGAATGCTCAAGATAAGCAAAACATTTACTAGTCTTATTTTATTGTACATAATAAATATCCTTCGTTGGGGGTTGTAGATATCACTTTTTTGATATGATTTGTCCCAGTGTATGGTAACATTATTATTAATTATCGCTCTGAATTTTCAGGGATTAGAATTTCAAAATGATTCAGTACTTTCTCAATGAAGATATCAGTTTCTTCTTTAATAATCCTACTGAGATTCTGGACAAATATTTCTACATCATCTGAATATACTTCGTGTTCACGATGAAAAGTATGTCTCACCAGATATACCAAATCTGATCCTCTACGTAAAAATATATCCATATCAAGATAAATAGCTTTATAATAGTCGCTTTTCAATAGTTCAAGTCTATTCACAAAAGTTATGACCTCATAATCAGGTCGTTCAATTACAAAATCACGCTGTGTTACAGAAAAAATATTGTATTGAATAAAGTGTTTTATCAAAATATCGGGAATAGCGCTGGAAAGCCTAACCGCCCAAAGATCATTAGCAGAATATTCAATACGATGAGCAGAATAACGAAAAACAACTTGAGTACGATCATATACTCTAGATATTCTACTATCGGGAATCTGAACTTTATAGGGAAGTGGTGTACTCAAAATGAGGTTCGGATTTTTTGCTACTGGGTTGTAATCAATAATGTAGTATTTTCGTTCAACGCGTTTAGTACTACAACCTAAAACTACTAATATTAATATTAATAGAGATAATATTTTTACTTTCATATCATTTATCCTCTTGTCCCCAAAGAAACACTATCTCAGGGCTAATTTCTTCTTCTTAAGATTAGTGAAGGGTCTTCACTCAACAACCGTGTGAATTCTTCAAAATTATCCGCAGCTTCTTTTAAAGTTTCAAAAGTGAGTAAAATATCTCTCCTACTTCTTATCACCATTAGATCGATATGAGTGAATGCTTGATTTGCATTAGTAATAGCTTCATTTAGCTCTCTCACTATCCCGGTTATATCTGCTTGTGCCAAATCTTCGGTAAATATTGCCGCATTGCTTATTATGCTTTCAAATTCACGTGAATTGATTGTAGAATCGAGCGTTTCAACGGCTCTCATAGTTGTTTGAGTGATTACTTCAAGATTGGTTAACATATTGGAAAATTTAACCTGATTAGCTACACTGGTTAAGGAATCTATATTGCCTAACACTCTGTCAAGTTTGGCAGTGATCTCTTCTACACTAATAGATATATCGTCAAAGAAGGTCGTTCCTGCCCTAATATACCCTCCAGGTTCTAATAACTTAGCTTCTGTTGTACCACCAAACAGCTCAACCTGCTTTAACCCAGTAATTCCAACAAGAATAAGTGATGCTTCCGTATCAGTTTTGATTGGTGTACCCTTTTCAACTCTTACTTCAACAATTACACGATTGACATCTTCGGGATCTATCCTAATAGTTTCAACTCTACCAACTCTAATCCCGTGGTATTTTACCTGTGCACCAACCTGTAAACCACTGACAGACACATCTTCATAGGCAATATAATAAGTATCAAGTCTTTCTAACAATCTCGTGCCGGCAATAATGAGCAAGAATAATATCAACAGCCCGATACTGATGAACAGGAAAACTCCTAATCTAACTTTTTGTGCTTTAGTAACCATATTTCATCCCTCTTATCCCTACAAAATAATTATCTATTGGCACTGTCAAACACTTTTTGTCTTATCATCTCTTATAATTAGTGATGTTTACCTTTTATATAACTCTTTGCCTTTTGGATTATATCCTCGTCAATACCAAGTATCTCAGCGATCATTAATGCTGCTCGGGGTGGGATATTTGATGCCTCTACCGGCTCTAATTGATAGTTCATATACTTATGCAACTCTTGAATACGGTTTTTTAAATCATCTTTTTTTGTCGGATCATAAGGAGAGAGAGTTTTCTTCAGTTTTTCATAATCGTTTTTTGTCAGACCAATAATTCTGAAATGAGCCGCCTCACTGATATATGATGGTGTAGTAAAATGTGTAGCTGAAACAGCAATACCCCTCTTATCAATAAAAATCTCTAATATTGCCCTAGCAAATGATTCACCTTCCTGAGGATTTGTCCCCCTGGCAAATTCATCTATGAGAAATAGTCCTATCCCCGGTTGTTTGACTGCGGCATTGATTGCTATCAACTCAGAAGCAAAACTGCTAAGGTCAGTTCGAATACTAGATTCGGTATCACTACTGAAAAAGACAAAATCAACCAGAGGTAGATGAGCTTTTTGGCAGGGCAAAGGTATCGCAAAAGCAGAAAGATAGAAAACTTGCCCTATCGTTTGTAATACCGTAGATTTACCCGCCATATTGGCTCCCGTTATGATATTGATCCTCTCGGTAAAATTAATATCAAGAGGTTGATATTGCAGTTTTTGTAAATCCAGTTGCTTTTTGATAAAGAGATTCACTACTTTGTTCAAAGTTATTATGACCTGCGGGCTTTTAGTACTTCGGCGTGATTTATCAGTGGTCTCTCTGATTCTGTTTATAGAAGGTATAGTACCATCAATTTCACAGCCAAAGATCGCTTTAGCTATCAAATAATCAAGTTTGGCTACCTCGTTAAGGGCTGTGATCAATTCAATACTTTTTTCAGCAATTTGGGCTGTTATTATCGCTCTAACCTTTATCTCTTCCTCTTCGATCTTATGCCTGAGATTATTCAACTCCTTCTCGAGTTTCATAATCTCCTCAGATGGACGAAATACAAAGGTCACATTAGCAAAATTCTCTTCCGAGACGGTAAACCACTGTGAACTCTCCAATCTTTGAAGAAGCTTCTTATTCTGTCTGGAGACAACAATCTGTCTTTCGATGGTATGTAGTTCCAGTTCATTTTTTGCCTGTTCCAATCCCTTCTGTTCAAGATAATTGATCTTATTATTTATCTCATAATGTTTAATTCTCAAAGCTGACAAATTATCCGAATATTTACTACTGATATGAAATGTTGGTATTTTCTGTTCTTCGGGATCAAGATAACTGAACAACTCCTTGAACGGAATTAGTCTTACTATATTGTCTAACTTGTGCTTCTCCATGTAGAATCTGATCTTTTCATAGAAATAGATGAAATTCTTAATTTCGTAAATCTCGGTAAGTTCTAATGCATTGGTAGATGATGCTCTAATAAAAGTTTGCCGGATATTATCAATTTTTGCCAAAGAAGAGGATAAAGTCAGAGTAAACTCCTTATTGGACTTGATGATATGCATCAAAGCTCTTACTTTCTGATATTCAGCCCTTAATTCATCTTCTTTACCCGGACTATACGGCTTAACAGAGCTTTTTAATCTTTTCCCAACCTCAGAAAATGGCTTGATCATTTCCATGATTTCCGGTATATGTAATGATTTTGCACTCTCTTTATCTATAAACACCATCTTCTTTCTCCTTTAGTAATAATTAGAAGATCTTATTATCCAATTTCCATGACATCGATTACTGGTAACGCAAAGTCCGTGCGAATTGCGCTTCTAAAATGCTCACAATCTAGATGATTACCGTTAACTGCATAACTATTAATTACCATGCCGGCAATATCCATCTTCTTGAGTGTTAAAAGGACATTTTTATGCCTTAACCAACTACTTGACTGGTCTTCAAGCTGCAAATGAAAGGGATGTTTAACAACAATCTGCAAGTTGTCTAATTCCTGTATCAAACTCTTGAGAAGTAAAAAAGATTTTTCTGTAATGCTAGTCGGAATATAGAGAAAACTTAACTCTTTCCCTTTGACACGAATAATACCGGCTATCTCTTTTTCATGGCCTAAAAGAGTCTTAAAAGCTAAAGTTGTTAGCTCTATCTCTGCTCTGGTTTTATTTTTAAAAGTGCCAACTTTGATATGTTCATCCTGTAGTAATTGCATTCTGAGGTTTTCAGGAAAAACTTCATGGAACCCTTTGATCTTAGTCAGGTCGTGTAACCGTTTAAAACCCCTCTTTAGTCTCGCTAAATTACCATACATAGGGCTTCCGGTAACAATCAGAGAGTCCACATCCCAAGCTGAGCTAATTGCCTTGCGATCTAGAGATCCATCAATGAAGATATGCTCGACCCCATAGGAGAGAATCTTCCGCGCAGTCTCTATCTGTTCGGAAACGGAGGGAGGTCCTACTATTTCAGTCTCTAAAGATGTGTCTGATTTCACTAACCAGATATCCTGCCCTCCTGCCTTAAAAGGGAGTTTCTCCAGAACATGTAAAAATCCGGACTTTTTACTCACCTCAGAAGCTCTTGCTGTAAATATTGCTGCCTGAGGTATCTTGACTTTTGGTTTCTTGACTTTTTCTAAAACATCCAGGTCTTCACCATCTCTACCTGTCGTAATAACCCCTTTCTGTGAGAAAGTAGTTTGCTCTAACAACCAATTGAGAAAGGTTGTTTTTCCGGCATTTTTAGAGAGTCCGACAATTACTGTTATCTTTTTACCTTTGCTGCCGATAGCTTTCAGTAATCTTGCTTTATCGGTGTCTCTTTGATCTTTGAGACTCGTTTGGATCAATAGATACCTTCTCGCCTTTAAAGAGTGAAGCTACCCCTTCAGTTGATTTGTGTTTTTCGGGGCATTTCCCGCTATATTTTTCTTCATCTTGGGGAATGTATTCCGGTTCAGTATAAACTGTAATAAACCCCTCGAAATTTCTCAAGACTACCTTTCCGGGTGCTTGGGAGATAATATAGTTAGGGTTGACCGGAATCTTTCCTCCACCACCCGGTGCATCAACTACATAAGTCGGCACACATAAACCGGAAGTATGCCCTCTTAATGACTCCATTATCTCAATCCCTTTGGAGATCGGGGTACGGAAATGTGCTATCCCCATAGATAGATCGCATTGGTAGATATAATATGGTCTGACTCTGTTTTTTACCAATTGATGGACTAAGTTTTTCATTACATCGACGTTATCATTAACCCCTTTGAGCAGTACCGATTGATTACTTACGGGAAATCCGTTATCGACAAGTTTAGATACCGCTTCAATTGACTCCGGTGTTATCTCGTTACTATGATTAAAATGTGTATTGATCCAGATCGGTTGATACTTTTTTAAGACATTAATTAAGGAATCGGTTATTCTTTGAGGTAAGACAACAGGTGTTCTTGTCCCAATGCGAATAATATCAACATGCTCAATGCGGTAAAGCCGTTCGAGAATTTCATCTAATCTTTCATCCGATAGAGTGAAGGGGTCACCACCACTGAGGATAACATCTCTAATTCCCGGATTGTTAGCAATGTATTCGATGGCAGCATCAACATCTTCCCTCGGAAGAGGAGCATCCTTTTCCCCTGCTTTTCTTCGTCTTGTACAGTGCCGGCAATACATAGAGCACTGATCGGTTATTAACAATAAAACCCGGTCAGGATAGCGATGAGTTAATCCAGGTACAGGTGAGTCGGTATCTTCATGTAAAGGATCTTGCATATCGGAATCTGTAATCAATGCCTCACTAACTCTCGGTATAGCTTGCAATCGGACAGGATCATGGGGATTAGTTTGATCTATCAAAGAGAGAAAGTAAGGTGTTATTGCCATTCGAAAAGAGACATTCTTGCTCTGGTCAATTGCATCTTCCTCCGGTAATAGATCAATATATTGCCTTAAGTCATCAAAAGAGGTAATTCTATTCCTTAATTGCCAATGCCATTCATTCCAATCTTGCGGAGTTACATTATCTTTAATATTTTTTATCTTTGTATGATGTATTTTTACTTTATAATCTGCTTCATTATTCTTCTCTATCATTATCTCCTCTCATTCTTCATTTCCAATCTCAATCTTCATAATTTTATTCGGATTTGCCTTAATCGCAATATCTTTCCTTAAAAATTCTCATCAAAACGGGGTTACGATTTAAAAGATCCAGAGACATTTTGGCATGATTATGGGCATAACCGTTGCCAAGGATCATATCAATGTCAGCTCCAATTCCTTCCGCACCTAATGCTGCTTTGGTAAACGAAGTTGCCATAGAAAAGAAGTAGACGATCCCTCTGTCTTTACAAGCCAAAATAGAACTCATCTCTGTGTCCTCTATATTAACACAGTTGATCACAACATCCGCCATTTTGCCGCCAGTTAGATCGGAAACTCCCTGATGAATAGCCAAAGCATCTGTTGCATCGGCTATAACTATCTGATCACAACCTGTCTCTTTACAAATAGGGATATATGACTCTTTTCTTACTACTCCGATCACCGTACCTGAACTTCCTGCTTTTTCTTTTGCAATAGCATTACATAACACTCCAGATTTCCCGTGTGCTCCGATAATAACTACACTGTCTCCCGGCTTGACTAATCTTTCAACCTGAGCCGGTGCTCCGGCTACATCGAGAACAGAAAGCGCCAGATTCTCATCCATATCAGACGGTAACTTCGCATAAACACCTGAACTAAAGAGAATTGCTTCGCCTTCAATATCAACCTGATCCTTATCTAAATAGACTTTCTTTACTCTTCTGACTTTTAAAGGGGTTAATGATAAAGATACGAGAGTTGCTACTTTATCTCCTACTTCTACCTTATCCTTCATCTCAAACAATGGTCCGATCTCAGCTACTCTACCTATGAGCATTCCACCTGAACCGGTATCTTCATTCTTATGCTTGCCGGTTCTGTTTGTTAAATCAATTACATGATCGGCAAACACCTTTTCTAAATCGGTATATCCCTGTTTCTCCAATTTGGTCTTGATCTGGTGAAAAGAAGCCGAATCGATATTCAATCTGATAACATCAATCTTCATTTCATTATCCCAGATCTCTGTCATGTCATTATTCAGCACTCTTGCCGGTTGTGGTAAAACTCCTTTTGGCTCTATTACTCTGTGAGTTCCATATCTGTTGCCACCTGATTTCATAATTCCTCCATTTTTTTCTTGTTTTTCACTAACTTAATTTTTCTTTATCACTTACTGTGTCAACTTAAATCCTTTACTGATAAACCTACCGTAGGTGTGAGATTTAATGAAGTTTGAGAATCAGGAAAAACCTCAGGTAAAATTAGTATAATATTAGTGAATCTTTCATCTAATCAATCTGATTGAGATCGGTCATCTCAGATAAGATATCGTTTGTGCTTGACAGAGAAACTAAATGTTAATTTCTTGTAATTCACTGTAAAATAAGAGAATAGCAGAGAGTTAGATAAATAATTAACGTATTGAATTAGAAAGGAGTTGAGCGATGAAAAGGACATATCAACCGCATAACAGAAAGCGCTGTAATAAGCACGGTTTCCGTAGTCGTATGGCAACCCGTGGTGGACGTTTAGTACTCAAAAGACGTCGCGCAAAAGGAAGAAAAATCTTAACCGTATGAGCAGATGCGGTTCATTAAAAAGAGTTCTGAATATCAGAGTATTTACAGAGATCACTGCAAAGTGCAGGGAGAATTTTTTTCTGTGTTATACAGACTCGATACCGGAGTAGAAGAATCATCCATTGGTATCGTAGTACGCGGAAAAGTAGGTAACGCTGTTCTTCGCAACAAATTAAGGCGAAGAATCAAAGCATATTTAAATCAGAATAACAATAAGATTCCAAATAAAATCTCAGCAGTGATCTTAGCTAAAGATAATGCCTCAGAAGCAGGATGGCAAGAAATAAACAGTGATCTTGACAGATGTTTTACTGTAATTTACCATTCATTGCATTCAACATTACAGGAAGATAAATAAATTAATGATTAATGCAATAACAGAACTTTAACATCATTTACAAAAAACGGGGTCAACATTTAAGGTATGATTAACAAGGGAGTAGTGTTCATAATCAATCTCTACCAGAAAACAATATCATTGGCATTTCCCCCTTGTTGCAGGTTTACACCCAGCTGTAGTGAATATGCCCGCCAGGCATTTCTTAAATATGGTTTCTTTACTGCTCTGTTCTTGGCAGGCAAACGAGTCTTAAAGTGCCATCCTTATCATCGGGGTGGTCATGATCCACTTCCCTAATATAGGAGGAAAATTTTGGACAAACGAACATTATTTGCATTGATATTGATTTTCGCCATCTTCTGGTTAAGTAATAGATTTCTCTGGCAACGGAGTACCCCCGATCAGAGTGATACGGAAACAGTTACAACCGAAATGATTTCACCTCAAGAACCCTATAATGACGAAGAGAGTTATCTGTCATCTATGAGAATGCCTGAAGATGATCAACTCCTTTCGGATAGAAGCAGAGAGCTTTTTGATAGAGGTGATATTCAAATTAGAGATGATATTCTCTTAGAAAACGATCTGGTGGAGCTATACTTTTCTAACCGGGGTGGTGTTCTTAATGCAGTTCACTTAAAAAATTATTTTCATTACGACAAGTTTAATCTCGTCAATCTTATTCCTGAAGGGGCGTCAATCTTTGGTCTGGAAATGGAAACGGTCGATGACTTTTATATGTTCGATGATTACGTCTTCAACTGGGAAAATACCATAATAGATAATCATCAAGCTTTGATTTTTTATCTGGAAAATCAAGGACAGCGTTTAATAGAGAAAAAATTTGTAATAAATGATGATTATGCCCTAACATACAATATTCAAGCTTCCGGTTTAGGAAACATCAGAGATTATGTTGTCAGTTTCAATAGTGGTATTGCTGATACGGAAGAGAAACCAAAACATAAAAACACTGATTATCGCTTTATAGGACAAATCCAAAACTCACGAAATGTCTTGCAGTTGAGAAGAATTCAGGAGAATATCAGATTAACAGGAAATGTCGATTGGGCTGCTATCCGCTCCAAATATTTTATCATGGTGTTACTCCCAGAACAGAGATTACTAACCGATAATGTAACGGTTTTTGTTCAGAATGAAAGCCCGGCATTTGATGTAACTATAACTCCCGGTAGAGCAATTTCTCAGTTAAACGACTATTATGATGTTTACCTTGGACCGCTCGACTATCAACATTTAAAGAGATATGGTATTGGCTTGGAAGAAACTATTGAGATGGGTTGGAAAATTATTCGTCCGGTTAGTCGTCTTTTCCTTTGGCTTCTCACAACTTTGAATAAGTTTTTTGGTAATTATGGCGTAACTATAATCTTTTTTGCCCTGATCCTAAAGATCATTCTCTATCCTTTGACTCATAAGAGTTTTGAGTCATCGATCAAGATGCAGAGGATGAGCCCCCACATGCAAGAGATACAAAAGAAATACAAATCTGATCCTAAACAGATGCAGGTTGAGTTACAAAAACTCTATAAAGAACATGGAGTTAATCCGCTTGGTGGCTGTTTGCCACTCCTCTTACAAATGCCTATCTTCTTTGCCCTCTATCCGGTCTTGAGATATTCAATTGAGCTGAGACAAGCATCTTTTATGCTCTGGTTAACCGATCTATCAGAACCGAGCAATATTATACTGCCTGCTCTTATGGGTATCTTTATGTTCATTCAGCAAAAGATGATGATGCCCAAACATATCGACAAAGAAAAGATGGATGAGAAACAACTCGCCCAAATGCAGAGCCAGAAGATGATGCTGTATATAATGCCGGTATTTTTGGTGTTCATCTTCTCATCCCTTCCTTCTGGACTGGTTCTTTACTGGACGGTTTTCAATGTCTTCTCCATTATTCAGCAATATTATGTGAAAAAGAAATATAGCCATTAAAAAGCAGAGGATTTTTTAAATGAAAGAGATACAACGTGAAGGGATTTCGGCTGACAAAGTTATCAGTGATTTTATGAAAGAATTCAATATCTCTAAAGAGGATATTAGTTATACCATTATTGATAAGGGATCGAAGGGGGTATTGAGTCTTGTAGGAATTAAACCGGCTATTGTTAAGTTCTTTATTCCCGAAGAAGAAGATATCTTAAAACGCTTTATAGATGGTCTTTTGAAAAGAATGAACGTTGAATATCAAGAGATCGACCTATCATACAAAGATAACTATTATTATCTTCATGTCAAAGGTGTTGATAATCCCGGTTTTCTTATCGGAAAAGAAGGTAAAATGCTGATCAGTATTCAACACTTTCTTAATAAGCTTCTGGAAAATGGTGAAGATGAGAGAAACCGAGTTATACTGAATATTGATAATTATAGAGCTCAACATGAAGAAAGATTACAAAAGAAAATTGACCAAATAGTCAAGAAAGTCAAGAAAAGAGAAAAGAGCATCACTCTGGAGCCGATGAATGCCTCAGATAGAAGAATTATTTATCGTTATTTGGAAAATGATGACGAAGTAAGGACAATGACCATCGGTAAAGGAGATGTAAAAAGGATCGTGATCTATCCGGCCGGTAATGAAGATCAACGAAGACCGGAAAAGCATCGTAAACTCAATGACTCAAAGTAAATTTTAATATGAAACAAAATGTTGATGTAAAGACAACTGACAACAATGAAGAGATTGTCTATCTTAGATTAACTGATTCAGAATGCTACATTTTTAATGCCGGCAGTTTCTGGAGTGATGGTGGAGCTGCTATGGGTGTTTTACCTAAAATACTATGGGGAAAAAAGATAGTTGCTGATCATAGTAACCGAATTGAGTTAGCTGCTAATCTTTTGTTGGTCATAACACCTCAGTTAAAAGTATTGATTGATAGCGGTATTGGCTACTACCCTGATGAACGGGCTAAGAAAATCTTTCAACCTGAACCCTGCAGATTGTTAGAAAGCTTGAAAAAATGCGGTTACACTCGCGAAGAAATTGATTATGTTATCCTTACTCATTTGCATTATGATCATATTGGCGGTTTGGTATATCAAGAAAAAGAAGTAAAGAGTATCATGTTTCCTAATGCCAAACATGTAATTCAGAAAACTGAGTGGAACATAGCTAATTCCCCTGATGAACTAAATATGACAGCTTATCAATATCGTGAACCCTTAGGCTTACTGGAAAATTCGCCAAATCTCATGCTCATCGATAGTGACTATCAACTCACCCCTGAGATATCATTAATCCAGACCGGAGGGCATAGCATCGGCACTCAGATTGTTCGGATCCAAAGTGAAAATGATCTTTGTTACTACCCGGGAGACCTTATCCCCCATCAGTTTCATCTAAATACTGCAGTAACCTCTGCATACGATATAAATCGTTCTCAAACCTTTACTGCTAAAAAGAAAATCATCGAAGAATTAGAAAAAAATGAAGGGTATTTGATTTTCAA
This sequence comes from Candidatus Cloacimonadota bacterium, assembly GCA_019429305.1. NCBI lineage: Bacteria > Pseudomonadati > Candidatus Cloacimonadota > Candidatus Cloacimonadota bacterium. The sequence goes on along the minus strand of JAHYIR010000006.1, from coordinate 58,950 downwards.
TCATCAACCGGAAAAAAAATACCTGAAATACCCTCTCTTCTGAGAAAGCAAGAAGGATAATAACCAGCCAAAAATGAACTTTTTTGTAAAAAAAATGAACTTTTTTTCTCATCCCTTTTAATTGTTTTTTTTGCTCTTTAGTAATCGCCATATCATACTTGTATTCAATTAGTTACGCCTTTTTTTGTCATCTTGTCAAAATACCATTTTGAGTGACAAAAATGCTTGGAACGTCTTTTAACACCTTGCTAAGTAAAGATTTATATTGACATATATCGCTCTATATTTATTTTATGGTTATCCTAAATATGGAGGTAGAAATATGAAAAGGGAAGAACTGATAACAAAAATCGCTTCCGATGCTTCAATTACAAAAAAACAGGCTGGAATGGCTTTAACTTCTTTGTTAAATGGTGTGTCCGGTGCCTTGAAAAAAGGTGACAAGGTCACATTTGTTGGCTTTGGAACATTTGCCGTTTCTAAAAGAAAGAAAAGAATGGGTGTCAACCCACAAACACGTCAAAAGATAACCATCCCAGCTCGCAAAGTTCCGGTTTTCAAAGCTGGTAGCAAGCTGAAACTGACTGTTAAGTAATTGTACTCGTTTAGCAAAAGGGCGGTTTACTTAGTGAACCGCCCTTTTTTTGCTCAAAATATCTAAAACAAATTTCACATTTATCATTATGCTGTTTAATCATGGCAGAAAGCGAACGCAGAATAATCCATATCGATATGGATGCCTTTTTTGCTGCAATTGAGATGCGTGATTTCCCCCAATATCGTGGAAAACCATTAATCGTTGGTGGACCACCCAATAGTCGTGGTGTAGTTTCCACATGTTCATACGAAGCTCGCAAATACGGAATCCATTCGGCAATGCCGAGTTATTTGGCTTATAGACTCTGTCCAAAAGCAATTTTTATTAGTGGTCGATATGAAGTTTATAGGCAAGTGGGTCGTCAACTTTGTGATATTTTTTTTCAATATACTCCTCTGGTCGAATCGGTTTCTATCGATGAAGCATATCTTGATGTCACGGAGCAAACAAAAGACCTATCAGGAGCAGTTTCGATAGCTAAAGAGATCAAGAATAAAATTAGAGAGAAGCTTCAATTAACGGGATCAGCAGGTGTTTCTTATAATAAGTTCTTGGCTAAGATAGCTTCAGAAATGCAAAAACCGAATGGGTTGACACTGATCAATCGTGAAAACGGAGCCAAGATCTTGGAAGAACTCGAAATTAGTAAATTCCATGGTATTGGTAAAGCTACTGCTGAAAAAATGTATAGCTTGGACATCAAGACAGGAAAAGATCTAAAAAAATGGGAGTTACAGGATTTACTCAAACATTTCGGACAGGTAGGTAATTATTACTACAAGATAGTCAGGGGCATCGATAATCGAGAAGTAAAGGTTAGCAGGATCAGAAAATCATTAGGAAAAGAAAGAACATTTTCCAAAGACCTGTTTGATCCCAAGGAGATGCTTGAAATACTCAATTCTATTGCTCAAGATGTCTCAGAAAGCTTGATTAGAAAAAATATCAAAGGGAAAACAGTAAGCATCAAGATTAAGTATAATGATTTTACTCTCCATACGAGATGCCTAACCAGACAATATTTTTTCTCCGATCATGAGACTATGTGTGCTATTGTGCGGTCTCTCTTTGAGACAAATTATATTCGTAACCGCGGAGTAAGACTTTTAGGGGTATCTGTATCCAACCTCGACACAGAAGAAAAACTTGATGCAGGAGAACAACAGTTATTTGATTTTTTCACAGAATGTGATGCCGAAGAAGTATAACAATAGTAACTCTTTCTTCAGAATTTCACAGCTCAAATACAATAAACTATCTCTTTAATAAATCACTGCTGCAAATAATCGTTGAGGGTTGATACACGAGCAAAAAGTAAGAATATTAAGTTAATCAACAGAACTAACCATAGTTCCGTCACCAACCCGCACTAGGTTTTTTATCTCAAGATTAAGTAAAATAGCCGATAACTGACCAATTGATAACCCTGTTTTTAACACTAAATTATCATAATTTATGGCAGGTCTATTTTCTCTGATAATCTTAAGAACCATTTCTTCATTCTTATTTAACTCCGGTTTTGCCGTTTCTATTGCCTGCAGAAGAAGATCATACTCTTCAATTATATCTGTGTGAGAAGTTACGATCTTAGCTCCTAGTTTTATCAAATAGTTTGGACCTTCCGAAACTTTACGATTTATATCTCCCGGCAAAGCAAACAGATCTCGATTTTGATCGAGAGCAAATTTTGCAGTCAGCAAAGCACCACTGGTCTTTTCTCCCTGCACGACGAAAGTACCGACAGTTAACCCGCTAATGATCCTGTTCCTGAGGGGGAAGTTCCACTTCTCCGGTTTGGAACCGGGAAGAAATTCAGATATCAGAGCACCTTTCTCCAATATGCGTTCTGCTAATTTATGATTTTTTTGAGGGTATATCTGATCACAGCCGGTTCCCATTACAGCTATAGTTCTTCCTTTACTCTCTACAGTAGTAAGATGAGCTTGAGTATCGACACCATAAGCTAAACCACTAACTATTGTGAATCCCGCAGCAACCAATTGTTCTGTGATCTTTCTGGTCATTATAATACCATAATTATCTGGCTTCCTCGTTCCAACAACAGCTAATGCTCTCTCTTCCCCCAGAATAGGCAAGTTTCCCCGATAGAAGAGAAATAGAGGAGGATTGAATATGTTGATCAAAGGTTCAGGAAAATCTTTGTCTAAAATAGTTACAAAATTTATCTTATAACGCTCGATCAATTTGCATATCTGAGACCAGTTTTCAGGATCTTTATCAGCTGCGATCTGCTTTTTTATTGGATGACTAACAAAATCTAGAGGTTCTAACGGCTCTAATCCTTTGCCGATAAAATTCTCCGGCTCCCCCAAAGCTTTTAGCATTTGATGGGTTTTGATCAATCCAAGATCTTTAATCTGTACTAATCTAATCCAAGACTTTATTTTCGCTGTCATTTTTCTTCACTATTCTATATAATTCATTTTTTAAGCGATCGACATTCTCCCCTGTTGCAGCAGATATTAAAACTATTTGCTCGTAGTGTTCTTTAGTAAATTTCTCTTCTAATTCTTTGATCTTTTTGTCTCGTGCTTCGCCGGTTATTGTATCAAGCTTATTCAAGGCAATAAGATGAGGTTTCTTTTGCAGATGCTTGTCATACTCATACAGCTCACTGCTGAGTACTTGATAGTCGTGCTGAGGATCTGAAGAATTGATATCTATCAAGAAAAGTAGGACTCTAGTTCTTTCAATATGCCTTAAGAATTGTAGCCCTAATCCTTTACCTTCATGCGCACCTTCAATAATACCGGGAATATCGGCAATTACAAAAGAGCTGTAGTCTTGCATTGATACAACCCCCAAAGATGGTTCTAAGGTAGTAAAGGGATAATTGGCAATCTTAGGGTGAGCAGCTGAAACCTTGCTTAAAAGTGTCGATTTGCCGGCATTGGGAAAACCTACTAACCCGACATCAGCAATAAGTTTTAATTCTAATTCTAATTCTTTCTCTTCTCCTATACCACCATCTTCTGCAGTTCTAGGTGCCCGGTTTGTACTTGAGGCAAAAGAGGCATTACCCTTACCCCCCATGCCACCTTTCGCTATTACTTTTTGCTGATTATGTTGATCTATCTCTGCTAACAGCTCTCTTTTACCTTCTGTAATGTCATAGATAATAGTCCCAAGGGGAAATTGCAGAACTCTGCTCTCTCCAGATCTACCGGTTTTGTTCTTGCCGGAGCCATGTTGACCACGTTTGGCTTTATAGAGTTTTAGATAACGATACTCTAATAGGGTGTTGATATTTTCATTACCAACTGCTATGATATCTCCACCTTTGCCACCATCTCCACCATCAGGTCCACCTTTGGGTACAAATTTTTCTCGTCTGAAACTGATACATCCCTTACCACCGTTTCCTGCATGAACCTTAATTCTTGCATAATCTATAAACATCTCCTACCCTTGCCTGTTCTGTTGAAAATACCAGATTATTTGATAATTAGTAACTTGTTTTGTAAAAATTGCTTTGTATGATCATCCCTATAACGGATAAAATAAACTCCACTTCCTACCACTCTCCCTTGTAAATCTCTTCCGTTCCAGAAATACTCATCCGTTGATCCATTGGTAGTTTCTTCTCCCCATTTGTAGATCAATCTCCCTTTAATATCAAAGATATCCAAGTATGAATCGGGTGATCGCTCGAGATTTTTCAGCTCGATTTTCAGATAATTGCTCTCTTTTGAAGGATTAAAAGGATTAGGATAGACTGTAATATAGGCATTGATATTGGGAGAAATAATCTGGTCGTCTATATTAGAGTAGATAAGATATTCAACCATTTCATAGCCATTATCACTGAATCTTATCACTCCATTTGACCATTGCTCAGAGAAGAGTGTTGAGAAATTCACCGGTTCGGTAAAATCAAGACTTTGCGGTTGAAACTGATAAACCGATTCATTATCCAAGACAACTTCTGAAATGAGAGGGAAATTGCCGTTAGTATCATAATAGGTGAGATTAATTGTTGTTACAGTAATTAAGTCTTCGATCTCAATATCGAATAAACCGGGTAAAATGTTTTCAAAGGGTTCAACAATATACTGATCTATCACCATCATTGCCGGTTGTCCAATATCTACAAATTCGGATTCCATAGAAAGGGAGATCTGCATTGTTAAGGGAACGAACAGCAGGCTATTAGTCGTATTTGGCCATTCCCCAAAATAAGGATCAGTAGTGAGATCTTCCTTAAAACAGGACATGATAAGATTGTTCTGATCAATATGATGCTCAATATTGCCTATTCTGGAAATAGCATCAATACTTAACCCAGCAAATCTATATAAACCGGGAGTGAGCACAACAGGTATCTGACCATAAACCATTGCATAGAAAACCGAATCGATCAATACTGTTTCCGGATTTATAATTAAAGATGCATAAACATTATAGGGTCCCAAAATAGGACCAGTTGGAAAGCTAATGCTATTATTGGATATTGCTGTATAGAATCTGGACTCGGAATGAGAAAAATATTGGGCTGTAATATCTAGATACTCTGGAAATCCATCCGCTATGTCACCAACATCATCTTCTGCAACCATAGCCAATTCGTTCATAGCAGGAGGGAAACTATCGTTAAGTATGTATCCAGACATCATTACCACCAAAGAATCAGGTAGACCGGGGATAATATCATCTAAATCATCAAATCCGTTTCCGATGGATGTTCTATAACGACAAAGTACAATATCATCAGGATTTACCGGTATTATTGCGTCATAGGTTAGATCATTAACAGATATCAATTCTTGGCTTAACCAATTCTCCCCCTGTGAATAATAAAATCTAGTAATAGAATCAACGAGTGGAAAGATTTCGCTTCTGATATGAATTTCATTGTTGAGGGTATAAGAGCTGTGGCGTATATTTGTCCAAAGATTAGTTTCTTGAGCATACATATAGAGTGAACTAAAGAGACAGAAAACTGTTAATAACCTTTTCATGCAACTTCCTCTTATTTTTTATGAGTCATAATTTTTCAAAAAAATCATAAGAGTCAAGGAATAATATTCTTTGAATGCACTGCTACTTGTCTTCTCAGAACTACTTCCGAAAAAGCATAGGGCATTGAATCGCTTATAGCATTAAATAGACTGTTGAGCTGATAAAACCTTTGACAAAAAAAAACTCCATTCAAACTGTGATTTAATAATTGTTAAAGAGGTCACTCATTCGCATGAATGTTTCGATATATGAATATGTACTAGTTTTAATGCTATCTTTCATGACCGTCTTTGCTTTAACACCTCTAATCAGGAAGCTGGCATTAAAAATAGGATTTGTCGATAATCCTTCCCAAAGGAAGATTCATGCCAATACTATACCTCTTCTTGGTGGTTTAGCGGTTTTTATCGGCTTTATAATTTTCGTCCTTTATGATGTCATCATAGTACCGCATAGAACATTTGATACCGCCCTCATTGGCTACTTGGGCGGTGCATTTCTTATTTTGACTATTGGTTTAATAGATGATAAATATGGCATGAAACCTATAATAAAGTTTATGGGGCAAATCATAGCTTCATTGATTTTTATCTACACTAATGATCTTTTAACTATCTTGGGTCCCATTTATATTACACTGCCAATACTGATCTTTTGGATGGTTACTCTGATAAATGCCTTTAACTTTCTTGATAATATGGACGGTATCAGTACTGGTGTTTCTGCAATCTTAGCTCTCGGCTTTTATGGTTTTGCTTTTGTTACTAAGACCAGTGCTCTTTCTCAGCAGGCACATTACATTTCCTTATTATCACTAACTTTTGCAGGTGCAGTGTTAGGTTTCTTGCCATACAATTTCAATCCTGCTAAGATCTTTTTGGGAGATGCCGGTAGTTTATTTATCGGTTATTTTCTTGCTTCAATGGGTATATTAACAGGAAGATTAGCTGTCATCAGAATGGAGCATAATCTCTATTACCTTCTACCAGTATTATTATTAAGCTTTCCATTATTTGATATAACATTGGTTAGTTATACACGTAAACGAGACGGAAGAAGAGTTACACAAGGTGGCAAGGATCATTCAACACACAGAATAGTGAACGCCCTGCAGTCACCCAAAATTACCAGTATAGTAGTATATCTGATCAACATTGTTATTGTCTTATTGACAGTTGTCATTCTCAAAATGAATTCTCATGTCCTTCTTATTTTCTCGGTTGTTTTCTTCGGGGCAGGATTCTATCTGTTTGGAGCTAAACTTGATTCTATCCCTATTATCATTACCAAAAACCAACTAAAGATAAAAAAGAAAAAATGAGAATTGCCAGAATACTCGGTACAGCACCCGGAATACCTGTTTTAGGTAAGAGTCACTCAGCTTTATGGTGCAAAACAAATGGTCGCAATGTATTATTCGACTGCGGAGAAGGCACTGCTCAAAAGCTTCTTGAATATGAGTTAGATAAAGATGTGCTGGATGCAATAATAATCAGTCATCTCCACCCAGATCATATAATTGGGTTATTCATGGTGTTGCAAATGTTTCATCTGCAAAAAAGAGTTCGCCCATTGACAATCTATTTACCGGAAGCAATCGATTCCGTTATCAAAATGATGAATACACTATATCTGTTCCCGGAGAGATTTGAATTTCAAATAACTGTCTTAGATATCTCCGAGTTAAAGAATATGATACCATGCATAGAACCAATAAAGAATAGTCATTTATCTAATTATAGGAAATTTATCGAAGAACATAAAGTCCCTAACCTAATGAATTCCTACTCATTTTTTATACATACGTACGAAAAAAGAATCATCTATACCTCTGACATAGTAAATACCCAACACTTAACTGAATACATAGATGATTCAGACATTATAATAATCGATGCTCTACATCCATCTAGAGAGGACATCTGCGGGATTATCAGTCAAGAAGAAAAGCTGATTATCCTGATCCATGGTTTATCTGACGAATTACAAGAAGCTTTAGAAACAATCAGCCATTCGAACGTTATTATTGCAAACGATGGATTTCAGATCGATGTTGAAAAGAATTAGTATCTTCTGTTTGCCACCAATTACTATTATTTTAATAGTAACTGTAGGGTGTACCTCAAACTATTACGTTACCGCATATAACTTGCAACAGCGGGGAAATTACATCGGAGCAATAGAAAACTACGATCAGTTTATTGAAAGAAGTCAAGATGGAGCTATGGTTACAATAGCTCTAAATAATCGTTCTCAAGCATATTATCAATTAGGTTTACAAACAATGGAGCGGGGTAACTATCAATTAGCAATCCGTATGTTCTATCTGGCTAATAGCGCTATAGCAGATGAGAAAATGGTTGATTGTTATCTGTTTTTAATAGATAATGCCAATGTAGTTGAAGAATTAGACTCAACATTAAGATTGTATGACTTTATCATCAATGCTTTTCCGGGAATACCTTCGATCAGCAATGTAATATATCGCCGTCTGATGATCATCCATGAACATAGACCTGAGCGTAATGCTATCTTTGACAACTACAGACTCCTTGTTGAATATGATGAAGAAGAAGAGTATATTGATCTTGCCCAACCGATAATAGACGAATACCTCCCTTTGCTTATCGAAGATGCTAAATCTGATCCAGAAACAAAAACCGCCATTTCTCGCCTATTGTATTTGTTAAATTATCCACATTCTTATCTTGATGAGGTCAAAAGTGAGATTGGATTGTTGTATTTATATGAGGCAGACCTTCACAGAGCCAATGAGCAATTTCATGAAGCTGAGAATTATTATTCATTAGCAGTTGAATTCAACCCAGCATTGCAGGTTGAGATAAATGAGCGATTAACCCAAACTATTAATCAAATGATAGCTTATGGAGATAACTTATTAAACGAAAGAAAAATTGATGAAGCAATAGATATCTACACACAGACCTTTGCGATCATCCCTGATAATCTCCTTGCAGAGAGGGCGATTGCCAGGGCAAGAGAGTTGAAAGAGAATATTGCTCAAGCTAATACTCTCTATAACCAAGCACTTGAACAAGAACAAGAAACCAATTACCAAGATGCTTTACGTCTCTACCGGTTATCATATAATAGAGACCGACAACCACGAACCGCTGAGAAAATTGCTTTAATGGCCAATATGATCGATTTAGGAACTAATCCGGAGGGCTTTGCCAGGAGAATAATCACAGAATACAGAAATGGTATTATAGTAAGAAATCTGAATAGAATAATTGAGGAACAGAGAGAAATGCATAGTGACGCTGTTAATGTGTCAGGTTGGAGAATTATGCTATCAACAGGTACTTACCGTTATGAGATCAGGTATGATATAACTTCTCGAACAGACAGCTACTATTTCATCTGGCACGTAAATCTCTTAAACAAACAATTAACTCCTTTAAACAGAATATCTACTGAGATAATGGAATAGAAAAAATGATTCATAAAATACCTTGTTTATTACTCTTGCTTTTCATTGTTTTTTCAGTCAAAATATTATCGGCTGATTTCAGTATCATGGAGTTTTCCAACCCCTATAAATATGAATGGTTTGAAGAAGAGGACAGAATTACTTTTCGTGACAGTCTGGAATATAGAACAATGATACTGAGTGAGTATGATGAATTGAAACAATCAACCATGACCAACGCTTTAAAAACAGCATTTCTGCCCGGCTGGGGTCATTTTACTCTTAGAAGCTATACTAAAGGACAGATCTTTCTTGGGGCTCAATTAGCTCTGTTGGGATCGAGTTTGTATTATTATGAAAAAGCCATGATCCATTACCGTAGATATGAGAAAGCGACACAAATTGATGAAATAAATGAGCATTATGACAACGCCTTGCTACCTTATCGGCAGTCCAATCTCTTATTGGGACTCTTTATAGTTGTTTGGGGCTACACAATCTATGATGTGATTGTTGAGACTAATCAACATAATTGGAATATTTGGAATGATCTTGTACAACAGAATTCTAATCAGGCATTAATCATCACTCCCACTGGTATAACCTTAAGGTTTTAACAATGAAAGAAGTTAAGTCATTGAAACAGCGATTTTTCATAGTTGATAAGTCACATTACGTTATTTTTGTGATATTCTTATCTATTCTCTTTTCCATTACCTCTTGTTCGCTTGATAGAAAAAATCCCTTAGACCCTTCCGGCAGTGGTGATGTAAGAGTCCCGCCAAAAGTACTCGGTTTGACATCCAGCAAAGTTATGACTCCCCAAAATGCAATTATAATAAGGTGGAATCGTCTTGCAGATGTAGATGGATATTATGTTTACCGTGCTTTTGGAGTATATACTATGAAGGAGAAAATTGGGGTTATCGAATCGAATGATATCATCGAATATACTGATATGAACAGCATCTTCTTTGGTAGAAAGTATTATTACTGGATATCGGCGTATATAGAATATCCTCAAGGTAGATTGGAAGGACCTTTATCGGACTATATAGAAGTGAGTTTTTAGTCTTCCGTTCTAAAAGAAGTATATGCTTCATTTCATTCTGTTAAATAGTTTAACTTCATTTTTAAAACAACTGATCAATAAAGTTATTAGAAGAGTATGTTATTAGAACATCTTGATCCACAACAGCAAAAAGTTGTGTTAAATACAGAAGGACCATTGCTTGTTTTCGCAGGAGCCGGAAGTGGAAAGACCCGTTCCATCATCTATCGTGCTGCTTACTTAATCCAAGAGATGGGAACAGAACCATGGAAGATACTCATTGTTACTTTCACCAACAAAGCCGCACGGGAATTAAAAGAACGACTTGCCCAGCAGCTTTTTATTGATGTCCGTTCTTTATGGGTAGGAACCTTTCACTCTATTTGCGCAACGATCCTTAGGTTTGAAGCAAAAGAACATCAGCTCCCTTTTACTAGTAATTTTACGATTTTTGATGCAGACGATCAGAAGGGTTTGCTAAAAAAAATCTATAAAGAGCTTGATATCGACGCATCATCTATGCCAATCGGGACAGTAGCCAGTATAATCAGCAGAACAAAGAGTTCCTTGATCAACACAGAAAATTTCTTTGATTACCATCCTCCAAATGTTTATACTGAATCTGTTTATAAAATTTTCATTAGATATCAACAAAAATTGCGGGATAACAATGCTCTCGATTTTGATGACCTATTGATGGAAACTGCTATTCTATTAGCTAATAATGAAATAGTATTACACAAATACCGTCGTAAATTTTCTCATATTATGATCGATGAGTATCAAGATACAAACTTTGCTCAATTCCGGATTATTCAATTGTTAGGTGGCGAGCATGGTAATATCTGCGCCGTAGGGGATGATGATCAAGCGATATATAGCTGGCGTGGAGCTTCCATACAGAATATAATCAATTTTGCTCAAGATTTTAACAATGCTACTATCATCCGATTAGAACAGAACTATCGTTCTTCTCAACCAATACTTGATATTGCTAACAAACTTATCTCCTGCAACTCGACTCGCCATCCGAAACAGTTATGGTCAGACAGAAAGAAAGGTGAAAGACCCGTGTTACATACATATGAAACCGACACTGATGAAGCGAAGGCAATTTTACAAGACATAAACCATCTTTTTGAATCCCAAGATTTTTTCGAAACAGTTGCAATTCTTTATCGGACAAATGCTCAATCCCGTATCTTTGAGACAGTATGCCTCGAGTTGGGAATTCCTTATAAAGTACATGGTTCACTTAACTTCTTCCAAAGAAAAGAGATCAAAGATATTATTGCCTATTTAAGAGTCATCATAAATCCCGAAGATACAGAGAGTCTTTTACGGATAATTAACTTCCCACCCCGCACTATTGGAGGAATAACAATCGGTAAATTGGCAGAATATTCTGCTGAAAGAGGTATAACTCTCTATCAGGGACTAATAGAAGCTGAAAAAATCACTACGCTCTCTAATCGACAACAAAACAGTTTAAGTAGTTTAGTTTCTTTGCTGCTCCGTTGGCAAAATATGATTAGCACAACAGAAGTGACTGAACTATTAGAAGACATCTATCAATCATTACAAATCATCGAGTATTATTCTGTCAGTAAGGATTTCAAAGATGTGACCCGCATAGAAAATATCAAAGAATTTCTTGTTGCCACCATGGATTTTGCCGAGAATTATCGCAAAGAAAACGACCAACCAGCAACTCTGGTAGATTTTTTACAAAATATATCTCTCTTCACGACACTGGAATCAGAATATGAGAACTTACCGGAAGACGGAGAGGAAAAACAGCAAGTAAATCTAATGACTCTCCATAATGCCAAAGGATTGGAATTTGATTATGTTTTTATTTCCGGTTTAGAAGAGAAGCTCTTACCCCATCAACTATCCCTGCATAGTAATGAAGAAATAGAAGAAGAGCGGCGACTTCTTTATGTCGGTATAACAAGAGCCAAGTCACATCTGTTTCTCAGTTATGCCAGATACAGGCGTACTTACTATGGCTATGAGATTACTATGCCCAGCAGGTTTATCAAAGAAATATTTCCGGAACAAAAGAAACAAATACCCATTGATCAACGTAATTACAATAAGTCGGTAAGAGTTAATGATTTTACTGAAAAAAAGGTAAAGATACCATGGATAAAAGAAGATGAGAAACTATTCCGTATCGGTCAAAGGGTGCGACACAAAGATTTTGGAGACGGCACTGTGTTGAGTGTTGAAGGTAAGGGAAAGGATGCTAAATTATCCATTCTCTTTAGAGACGGTAAACTAAAAAAGATAATCGGTTCTTATGTTCAAATCTTGACCGAAAAATAAAAATGATTATTATATTACATAAGAGTTAATTAAGCAAGAAGGCATAATCAATGAAAGACATATATTCTATACGACATAGCACCGGTTCTTACAAGAGACATCCTGTCATCATGATATCAGCTATAGCTGTTATGATCGGTTTTCTATCTCTCCCTAATGATCTTACGGCAGAGAAATATGCCGGTGAGATCTTTCGAATGGGAGCTGGGGTAAGAAATTTTGCTCTGGGAAATACCGGTTTGACAGATTATCAAACAGCTTCTATTGCCTATTGGAATCCGGCTTTATTAGCAAAGACAGAGGGACAGGGTTCATCTTTTGAATTAATGCATGCTGAAGAGTTCATGGGACTAGTAACCTATGACACTTTTTCAGCAGTATGGGGTGAGCGAGCCCGTTACGCTTTAGTTCTTTCGAGAATCGGGATCAATAATATCCCTCTTACCCGGCTTCCTAATCCTGACGAACCTGTCTCAGTTGATAATCAACCTTACCATTATAAAACCGTTAATAATTCGGATTATATTTTGTACTTAGGTTTCTATCGGCATCTCGGTTCTTATGTGATCGGTTTTACCCCTAAGCTGGCTTATCGAACTTTAGCTGAAACTAGTGGTTACGGTTTCGGCGCCGATATCTCTACCTATTTTGATCTGCACCATAATTTGCTGTTAGGCATGAAATTACGCGACTTCTTTTCCACACAGATCTTTTGGAGTAACGGTACTCACGAAATAGTAAATCCGGGTTTGGATTTTGAATTTAGTTATTATTTTGCTACCCCCCTTATCGGCAGTAGATCAAGAATAATTGCCGGAACAGAGATCATCGCTGAAGGACGAGAAGAGGCAGCTACTATTCATCTTGGTCTTTTAAGTTTTGACTATCACTTTGGACTGGAGATACCAATTCCCGATTATGTAAATCTTTATGCCGGATATGACATAGAAAACTTTACTGCAGGGATATCGGTCAATATCAGCCAGTTCCAGATCAATTATTCCTTCAAGCATAACACTGAAATTGACAATTCACATCGTGTCTCTATTGGATTGACACTCAGATAATCATTGAAGTATTTACTCGACAAATAGTAAGCGTCATCTAATCTTGATCATTAAAGTGCTTTGATCCTAATTTATAACAAATGAAGATGATAAAGGATACTTAGATGAAGAAAATTGCTGTTCTGGGGCTTACAGGTTCTATTGGTCTTTCTGTTGTAGAAGTGGTCAGAAAACATCCACAACTGTTTCAGATAGCTTTCGCAACATCGCATAACAATTATGAACTGATGACTTCCCTCTCTCAAGAATTGCAGATAGATAAGATCGTATTGACGGGACAGAACTTCTCTAATCAGAAAAAACCCGCTCAGCAAGGAATTTACTTTGGTCAGGAAGAGGTTTTGCAGATTCTTTCTTCCGAAGAGTTTGATATAGTTATCAATGCTGTTTCCGGTTCTGCCGGTTTGGTTTATTCTTTTCATATTTTAGAAATGAATCACTCCTTAGCTCTTGCTAACAAAGAATCTTTAGTGATGGCAGGACATCTTTTCCAAGATCAAATCAACAAAAAAAAAATCATCCCGATCGATAGTGAACATAGTGCACTTTTTCAACTATTTAACGGTTTGAGCCCGGCAGAGATAAATAAAGTCATTATAACTGCTTCCGGCGGTCCTTTTCGTGAATTGCCGTTAGAGGAATTTAGCCATATTACTCCCGAACAGGCATTACAACACCCAACCTGGTCAATGGGAGCCAAGATAACTATTGATTCCGCTACTATGTTCAACAAAGGGCTGGAAGTAATTGAAGCTCACTGGCTATTTCAACTCCCTTATGACAAAATTGATGCTGTTATCCATCCCCAATCAATTATTCATTCGCTGGTTGAGTGCTCGGACGGGTCCCTGCTTGCCCAGTTGAGTAATCCCTCCATGCAATTACCGATACTTTATGCCCTTTCCTATCCCCGCCATATCGAATCCGATTTAGGGAAAACCAATCTCACTTCTTTACCCTCCTTATCATTCTTTGATATTGATGAAAAGCGATATCCATTATACAGATTAGCCAGAGAGGCAGGAAAGCAGGGGGGGATAATGCCTACGGTCTTAAATGCTGCTAATGAAGCGGCTATAAAGCTTTTTTTAGAGAAAAAGATCCCTTATCTAAAGATCCAGCAAATCGCCGAAGAATATCTAAATAAACAGAGCAATATCGAAAATCCCGATTTGGAAACTATTTCAGAGGTAAATGAAAAGACTTTTAAGCAGGTAATCACTACTTATGGTTAAAAAGTTGAGAGAGTTTAGCGCTACGCTGTTTAGATAGTTGAGAAGAAAGAAATAAAAAATGGTTAAACTGATGTTATAATCTTAACGGCTGCGAAGGGCGAAGGGCAAAGGGCTAAGAGCGAAGGGCTAAGGGCAAAGGGCTAAGAGCGAAGGGCTAAGGGCTAAGGGCTAAGGGCTAAGGGCTAAGGGCGAAGGGCAGAGAGATGGAACTGAAGATCTCTGGTAACACCGGATTGGAAGATAGAAGATATAGTGTTCCAGCACCTCTCTTGATTATATCACTTTTTTGGATTGCCGGTATTTTAGCAGGTTTTTATCTCCCCTCTAATTGGCACAGAGCAGAACTGCTTTTTTATGTCATCCCATTATTTGCTCTAATAGCACTAACTTTTCTGCTTTTCCAGGATCAACTTGTTAAACTTTTGCTTCTTCTACTCCTCGTTTTCTTGCTGGGATATCTCCGCTCTAACCTGTTAACTCTTTTCCCTGATAACCATATATCCAATCTATTCCAACTAAAAGAAAAGATCGTTGCTGAAACGGAGATCAGTATTGTTCGGGAACCTCAGAAAAGAGAATATATCTATGGCACTAACTACCGCATATTTGGTGATCTGATCACGCTGAATAATTACCCTATCAGAGGAAAGGTTATTCTGACTTTCCCGGCTAATTATCTGGCTGGGGATCCTGAAGATCTTATACCCGGCAACATCATCAGGACTATTGCCGAGCTGACCCCTTACAGGAATAGTCGTGGTTTCTCCCGCATCCCTCAACCTTTCTTCACTAATAGAAGTAGTCAGGCAGCCCAAGGTAGAGCTAAAACGCTTGTTTATGCCGAACCTGTTTCCGCAGGAATTTATGGTTTGGGTTCAGGATATCGCTACCGGATCTCCCAAATCAGACGATACATAAAAAAAAGAATAGAAAGCCGTATCCCGACAGAACATATCCCCTTTATTAAGGCAATTTTGTTAGGTGATCGTGAAGAGATGGGTGATATGCGGGAACGTTTAGCTGCAGGTGGCATGGCACATCTAATCGCAATCAGCGGTATTCATCTGGCAATAATAACCTTGATCCTGCTGACTTTTCTTAAACTAATTCATATCCGCCGTGTACCGGCTGGATTGATCATTATCATTTTCTTTGTTATCTATGGAGAATTATGTAATTGGAGCCCTTCGGTCAGTCGAGCTACTCTGATGATCTCTCTCTTAATTATCTGTGGGATCCTTCAGCGTAAACCTTCATATAACAATATCCTCGCGGCTAGTTTACTGATTATCACCATAATCTCACCAAGAGAAATCTTTGCTATAGGATTGCAGCTCTCATTTATCTCGGTTTTTGTTCTAATCAATATCTTGCCGTTATTTAACCATAAACTCCAAACGATCTTCAGGAATCGAAGTTTCTATAATACAATGGGTTACCGAACCTGTCAATTACTCCTCACTACGTTTCTGATCAGCATTTTTCTCCTGCCGATGACTCTTTATTATTTCAATCAGTTTTCCCTGAACGGATTGATCGGTAATCTTATCGGTATCCCTTTGCTCACGATAATAATACCACTGGCGATGATTATTGTCTTTATCCCTTCAGTACCATTACTACAAACGGTTTTTCAGAATTCGTTCACGCTTATCATGTCGCTCTTTACCGGATGGAGCAGGTTTACCTCTACATTACCCCTCTTTTTCAATTTCATCCCTTTTAGTTGGATTCAGCTTATTCTCACATATATTCTATTAGGTCTCTTTTTCTTCTGGTTAAAGAAATATGGTCTGATTCCCCCAAAAGACAAAGATAAAAACAGAGCAAAAATGTGGCTGAACAAGCAAAACAAGTTGTTGTTCCTGTTTTATCCAGCCCTAATGATGTTGATACTGCTGATTATCTTTATTTCTACTACTATCAACAGAAAAGATCTCTTGATCATCACTCTCTTCGATGTCGGTCATGGTGATCTTTTTCTCATTGAAACACCTGAGAAGGAGAGTGTTATGATCGACACGGGACCAACGGCTGAGACAGGGATCCATCTAAGATATGCAGCTCTCCCTTATCTCAAACAGCAGGGGATAAACCGTCTCGACTGGCTGATCATAACCCATCAGCACAGTGATCATTATGGAGGGCTAAAATATCTCTCCCAAAATGTAAAGATAGATAATCTGATGATTACCGATTATTTTCAGCAAGATGAGATCTGGCAGAGCTTGCAACTTCTTATAGATTCTACACGAACGAATATTCATCTGGTCAGAGATACTACCCATATTGCACTCGAAAACATGAAATTAAAGATCTTGCATCCTGATGCTCAGTTTGTTTCCTCTAACCCCAATGAGATGTCTATTGTAGTAAAAATGGCTTTCCATAATTTCTCGCTTCTCTTTACGGGAGATATCGAATTCGATGCCGAGATGCACCTTATTACTTATTATCCAACTTATTTAGAGAGCCAATTCCTGAAAATCCCGCATCATGGCAGCAGAACCTCAAGTTCCCCACCCTTCATAAAAGCGGTCAATCCTGAGTTTGCCTTCATTCCGACTGCTTTGCGATCCCGTTTTAATATACCGCATCCGATAACTCTGGAAACTCTAAATTTTTTAGGCGACCGGCTCTTCATATCAGGACGGGAAGGAACTCTGCAGATCAAGACTGACGGTATCACAGCAGAGATGAAAACTCTCCCTAAAGAAAGAAAAATAACAGTAAACTTCTGATAATTAAAAGAGAATGTAGATAAGAGCTGTGATCGCTCGCTAAAATTTTTTCAGTAGCTAATGCTGGAGTTTATGTTACCGACTTGATGTTTTCTTTCATCTGCAAGAGATCATACCCGGAAGGATACTGGAATACCCTTAAATTAAACTCCGGTACTATTGCCAGCAGATGATCAAAAATATCTGCCTGAATACTCTCATAAACAGTCCAATTAGTATCATTGGTAAAGGCATATACTTGGATGGGAAGTCCTGTAGAAGTAGGTTCCATCTGCCGCGTCATCATGATCAAATTTTGATTTATTCTGGGATGTCGTTTGAGATATCTTTCGATGTAAGCTCTGAAGGTTCCTATATTAGTTAAATGTCTTCCATTAATAAAGTCAGTTTCTTCTATGCCCAACTTTCGATTATGAGCCGATATATCATTCTTTTTATCTGCCAGATACTCTTTAAGTAGTCCTATCTTTTCGAACTTCGCCAGCATCTCTTCATCACAAAACCGCACGCTTTCCAGATCAATGTTGATATTCCGCATTATCCTTCTACCACCACACTGTTGCATACCCTTCCAGTTCTTAAAGGATTCATCGATCAGTTTATGGGTCGGAATGGAGACTATGGTTTTATCCCAATTCTGTACCTGTATGCTATACAATGCCAAATCTATTACATCCCCGTCGGCACCAAATTGCGGCATTTCTATCCAGTCACCGATCTCGATCAATCTGTTTGATGTTATGCGGACACTGGCAACGAAAGAGAGGATCGTCTCCCGGAAGATCAGTAAGAGTACAGCCGTCATAGCTCCCAATCCACTCAGCAGTATCCAGGGGGATCTTTCTATCAAAATAGCTATTATTATTATCCCGCCGAAAAGGAAGATAATTATCTGGAGTACCTGAATGAAGCCCTTGATCGGTTTACCTTTAGCGCTGGGAAGCATCTCATATACATCATTAACAGCAAACAAAAATCTGTCTAAAGCAAACATTATGATCAAGGCAAAGAGAGCATTTAAGATCCTCTCCACTACTACTTGTTGATCTGTTAGAAGATAAGAAAAACGTCCGATAAAGAAAAGTGAAGGCAATAAGACTAATTTTTCCAAAACTTTTCGCCTGATGAGCATGTTGTCCCAATTGGTCGGACTTTTTCTGATCAGATAATGTAATATGGGGAGGATTATCTTCAAAGTTATCAGATAGAGTATCAAACTCCCTAAGAATAGAAACAAGAGAGAGTACCAATTATTGTCTTGGATACTGACCTTTATTGTAGTAAAAAGTTCTGCCATTTCTTAACTCCTTCTTTTACAATTTCAATTATAGATAGGCGATTAAATCCTTGTGTTTTGTATTTGATCCATCATTATCATAGTTTTGAGTTGACTTCGTCGACCCTTTGTTGGCTTCGCCGAGCTCGGAAGCAGCCACGAAGAAACAATTTCCTCGGTTCGATACAATCCGCCCAGCGGATCACTCAGGGTGACAGAAGCAGCTTTTTCCCCGGTTCTAGTGTAGTAAAAAGATATAAGTACCTTTTACTATTAGGGAACCTACGAGCCGGCCCTAGCCGGCTCGTGTGCTCCCTAATGATAATCGATAAATAATTCTTTGAAAAAATCACAACTAAAAGTCTACATTACAGTTTCTCGGTCTCTCTTCTCTGGAGAGCTGCTTTGATGAAATCTCGGAAGATCGGGTGAGGAGTAGCCGGTCTCGACTTAAACTCAGGGTGGAATTGAACAGCAATAAAGAACGGATGATCCGGTAATTCGATGATCTCGACCAGTAGATCATCCAGATGAGAACCGGAAACTACCATACCTTTTGAAATTAACAGGTCGCGATACTTATTGTTAAACTCGTAGCGATGACGATGTCGCTCTTTGATCTCTTCTGCTTTATATATCTTAGCTGCTAAAGTTCCTGGCGATATTTTGCAGGGATAGGCACCAAGCCGCATAGTGCCACCGATCTTATCTATGTACTTTTGCTCGGTCATCAAGGCGATTATGGGGTGTTCACATTTTTCGTCAAATTCCGAGCTATATGCTCCGGTTAACTGACAAACATTTTTGGCGAATTCGATGACAGCCACCTGCATGCCAAGACAAATCCCAAAGAAAGGGATTTTGTTTTCCCGGGCATGCCGGGCAATCTCGATCTTACCATCTATTCCCCGTACTCCAAAACCGCCGGGAATTAAGATCCCATCAACATCACCCAAGCATTTTTCTACTTCGTCCTTCTGGAATACCCTTTCCGAATCGACCATTTTGAGGTTAAGCTTTGCTCGATGGTAGGCAGCAGCGTGGATCAACGCCTGCCAAACACTTTTATAGGCATCCTGATGGTCGACATACTTACCGCAAAGTGCTATTTTAACCTCTCTTTGAGGATTTTTAAGATTATGAACCAACTCTTCCCAATCAGAAAGATCTACCTCCCTCTCTTCCAACTCTAAATGGCGACAGATAGCTTTATGCATCTCTGCCCTAAAAAAGTTTATTGGAATTTCATGCACAAAATCTACATTATAGGCATTAAATACATGATCTTTGGGAACATTAGTGAAGAGAGATATCTTGGCTGCGATATCACTGTTGAATGGTTTGTCGGAACGGCAGATCAGGATATCCGGTTGAATACCAATTTCCCGTAATTTATAGGCGCTGTGCTGAGTCGGTTTGGTCTTTAGCTCTCCGGCAGATTTGATATAAGGGACATAGGTCAAGAAAACAAACAGAGTGTCTCTTATCCCTACTTCCATGCGATATTGCCTGATCGCTTCCAAAAAGGGTAGACTTTCAATATCGCCAACTGTTCCCCCTATCTCTGTAATAACAATATCATACTTATCACTAAGTTTTCTGATCAGATTCTTGATCTCATTAGTTACATGGGGAATAACCTGTACTGTCTTGCCTAAATAATCACCGCGTCTTTCTTTTTGAATGACCCGTTCGTAAATCTGACCGGCTGTAGCATTGGAATCCTTGGATAATGACTCACCAATAAATCTTTCATAGTGTCCCAGATCAAGATCTGTTTCTGCACCATCGTCAGTAACAAATACTTCTCCATGTTGGAACGGGCTCATAGTGCCGGGATCAACGTTAAGGTAGGGATCTAATTTAAGCATCCCAACCTTGTAATTCATTTTCTTCAATAACAAACCGATAGAAGAGGCAGCAATCCCCTTTCCTAAAGAAGAAACCACTCCACCAATTACAAAAATGTTCTTTGCCATAACCGCTATACCTCTATTTTAATAATTAAATAAGTTATTAGACATATTGATTTTTCATATTACATTTTGTCATGTCTGACGTAGTCGTGACATCTCATCTTTGCCTGCAAATCTTGCAAGAGTCAGTGAGGAGATCGCTCCAGTCGAGATGACAAAGAAAGAGGAGATCGCTCCAGTCGAGATGACACTACCCTCCCTTGTCATGTCGAGCGAAGCGAAGCGTAGTCGAGACATCTCATCTTTGCCTGCAAATCTTGCAAGAGTCAGTGAGGAGATCGCTCCAGCCGAGATGACACTACCCTCCCTTGTCATGTCGAGCGAAGCGAAGCGTAGTCGAGACATCTCATCTTTGCCTGCAAATCTTGCAAGAGTCAGTGAGGAGATCGCTCCAGTCGAGATGACAAAAGGAAATTGATTTTTAATGAAAAAGCAGATTTGAAGAGAAAAAAATGTTATAGAAAGGTTGGTTACGTTAATATTGCGAAGATTATTGATATTAAACATTGAACTGCAGATCATAGAGTACTTTGTAACGCGGACAGTTCTTTAACAATTCTGCGTGATCTCCAATGCCAACGATCTTGCCGGCATCCAAAACTATTATCATATCTGAAGAGAGAATCGTAGATAATCTATGTGCTATGATCAAGACGGTACGGCTCTTTGTTGCCTGTTCAATAGCAACCTGCACCTTTCTCTCTGCTTCTGTATCGAGTGAACTTGTAGCTTCATCAAAGATCAGAATTGGTGGGTTACCGACGATGGCTCTGGCTATGCATAATCGCTGTTTCTGTCCTCCTGAGAGTGTCCCCCCCTTGGCATAAAGCATCTCTTCATATTTATGGGGTAGCTCCTCGATGAATTCATCGGCATAGCCACGCTGAGCTGCTTTGATAATATCTTCCTGGGTCACGGTTTTCAGAGTACCGAAACTTATATTAGCGGTAACCGTATCGGTAAAAATAAGCGATTCTTGAGTTACAATTCCGAAAAGATTCCTTAAGTCCTTGATCTTTATCTTAGTTAAAGGGATCCCGTCTATCCTGATCTCTCCCTCGGTTACATCATACAATCTAAGCAATAGATTTGCCAGAGTAGTCTTACCGGAACCACTGCTCCCAACGATGGCTATTTTTTCACCTTTCTTGATTGTAAACGTTATCTCTTTGAGAACTTCCTTATTCGGTTCATAATAGAAAGATACTCTGTCAAACTCGATCTTGTCGGTAAAATCTGCCTTACTGACTGCATCTTTTGCTTCCAATAGATCGGGCTCATTGAACATGACTTCGGAAATCCTGTCTAAAGATACGAGAGCTTTCTTAATGTCGGTATAGGTCTTTGAGATTGATTTTATGGGATGCAGCATAGAAAAGATGGCAAAGAGAAACGCTGTAAACTCGCCAAAAGTAAAACCGGATGAACCTGATAATACTTCACTGCCGCCGATGAGGAGGATGATTATTCCGGTAATTGCTCCATTCATTTCTGAGATCGGGACATTGAAACCGGAATAAATCTCTGCCTTACGCCAGAAACGGAAAAATTGCTTATTGATCTTTTGGAACAGAGAATATTGATCATCCTCTCTGCCAAATGCCTTAACTATCTTCATATTACTCAGTACTTCCTCTACTTTAGAATAAATATCGGAGAACTGAGCTTGAATACGACGGGCATATTTCTTGATCTTCTTACCGACTAAGGCAACAAGAAAAGTTGTAATCGGTAGGATGAGCAAACTGAGCAGAAAAAGTCTCAGGTTTAGATATATGGCAATCCTCATAAATACAAGGACAAGCAGTAAATCACGTATAGCATTAAACATCGAAGTAATAAAAAGATGACTCACTATCTCTACATCACTGACCATCCTGACAAGTGAATCACCAACACGGTGACGGGTGAAGAAACGGAGTGATTGCCTTAAATAATTCCGGAAAATAGAGTTACGGACATCTACAATCGTCTTGCCGTTCAAATTGGCAAACATGAGCCGATTAAAAAAGAAAAAAACATTTTTTAAGAAGACAATTATCAGAACAACTGCTGCAACGAACTTTAAAACCAGCATCGAGTCGGTCTGTTCCATTATCTTACCGAATCCTTCCAGCAGAGGTCGGAAGTTATTAATGTTAAGCAAACCAAAAATGCTTTCACTTTGAACAAAAGTAGTCGTTACTTCCTTAATGGCATTGAAGAATTCAGGAAAAGTTGAGTAGATGATTTCGCCTTTAACAGCAGGAAAGACATAGTCGAAGAAGGGTACCGCCATGGTTATGCTAACTCCGCTGAATAGAGCGTATCCGAGCATAAAGAACAATCCGGCTATTAAATATCCGTAGTGTCTCAGCATTATTGCGTATATCCGCATCAGATTCTTCATTGACGGTAATCCTGAAAGATTCTCATAATTAAATGAGGATCTGTTTTTGATATAAAAAAAATAGCTAAGTTTATGTCAAGGAATAGGTAGATTGAAGATCATTGATAAATTGAGGAGAAAAACTATAGTTAGAATAAAAGTAAGGAGTAAAGAGTGATGTGTTTCGGGATATCCTTTGAAACCTTCACACTTAAAACGGACTTTGGACAGTACCAGCAGTATAGATATCAGTTTAGGTTACTTCCGCTAAAAGTAACAGGATTCCTTCGGCATAATTGAACAGTTGTTCAGATTGCCTTTTGGTAACAGGTTTTGTCTCAAGATCTGTCAAGCTGATGCTCATTTTTAATCTCTTACCGGAGGCATCAAAATCAACCGGATACTTGATCTTTTTGATCATCTTTTCAATCTTTTGCTGGGAAGGGATAAAGTTATGAGCAAATTCAATTAATATCCTTCCTTTTTTGATCTGGAATCCCTCTAAATTGACTTTCTTAGCCAGCAATCTCAGACGGTAGAATTTTATGCCTCTTTGAGCAGGTTCCGGTATAGAACCGAAACGATCTCTCAATTCTTCTTCCAGATCGTTAAATTCATGAACATCCTCAAAATCAAGCATTCTTTGATAGAATTCGAGCCGGATTCTTTCATCCTTGATAAAGTTAGCCGGGAAAAAGAAATCGGCATCAATCTGCAGTCTCTCTTTATATTTTACCTTCTCGTCTTCCCAGATCATCGGTTTTGAGCTCGGTCTAATATCACCTGAAGCCAACCGAGGAAAACACTTCTTCGCCTGCCCTATGAAATCCTTTTTCCATTTCATCGGGGTGGCTGCTTCCGAGCTCGACGAAGCCAACTCTTCTGCAACAGGGAGAAGATTGCTGACCGCTTCTGATAGTAGTTTGTTGTAATAGTTAAAACCAATTGCTTGAATAACTCCACTCTGCTTGGTACCTAATAGAGTGCCGGCACCACGTAGTTCTAAATCCCTCATAGCAATTTGGTATCCCGAACCGAGAGCATTATACTCCGTTAAAGCTTCCAATCTTTTTCTCGCTTCATCCTTAAGATGTTTCGGGATAATGAAATAGGCATAAGCTCGTCTGTTGCTTCTGCCAACTCTTCCTCGCAGCTGATATAATTGAGCCAAACCGAACATATCAGAACGATTTATTATTATTGTATTGGCATTGGGTATATCAATTCCCGATTCTATAATGGTAGTGGCTACGAGAACATCGAACTGCTTATCATAGAAATCGAGCATAACTTTTTCTAATAATCTCTCCGGTAGCTGACCATGTCCCACTGCTATTCTGACTTTAGGAAGAAGTTCTCTTAGTTCATCCGCTATGCTGTCAATTGTTTCGACTCGATTATGCAGAAAAAGTATCTGTCCTCCACGTTCCAATTCGCGTAATATAGCATCTTTGATAATCCCCCGATCATAAGGGATGATCACAGTCCTGATCGGTAATCTTGCTTTGGGAGAGGTTTGCATTAATGACATCTCTTTGAACTTGGCAAGAGCCATACTTAAAGTTCTTGGTATAGGAGTTGCTGACATATAGAGAGTGTCTACGTTCACTTTGAGTTTTCTTAATGTCTCTTTGTGTCTGACCCCAAAACGGTGCTCTTCGTCTATAATCAGCAGTCCTAATTTCTTGAATTTTATATCCTTGGAAAAGAGACGATGTGTTCCGATAGCAATATCAATCTCACCAGTTCCGATCTTCTTCACATCTTCTTTCAGATGCTTCGCTGTCCTGAATCTGCTGAACATAGCAATATTTACCGGATATTGGGCTAATCGCTCCCGAAAGACAAGATAATGCTGTTCAGCTAAGAGAGTAGTAGGGACAAGGACTGCTACCTGCCAGCCACTTGTAATAGCTTTAAAAGCCGCTCTGATCGCAACTTCGGTCTTGCCAAAACCGACATCGCCACATAACAATCTCTCCATCGGCTTAACTTGTTCCATATCGGTCTTGATCTCTTCTGTTGCTCTTCTTTGATCCGGAGTATCTTCATAGATGAAAGAACTCTCCAGATCATTCTGCCAGACCGAATCTGTTTCGCAAGAAATACCGGTTCTTGCCTGCCGTTCAGCGTACAGTCTCACCAAATCATCTGCGATCAGTTCAATCTGTTTCTTTGCTCTATTTTTTACTGCATCCCAACGTTTGCTCCCTAATTTACTGATCTCAGGTTTGACCCCTTCATCGGCAACAAAACGATTTACAAGCTGTAACTGAAAGGTTGGAACATAAACCCTCGCATCTTCAGCATAGCGAATTGAGAGGCATTCGATATTGATGCCATTGACCTGCATCAATTTGAGACCTTCATATATTCCTATCCCATGATCTACATGAACAATATAATCACCGGGATTTAAGGTTTCATAATCAATGATAGTTTCGCCTGTAGCAAAGTATTCCTGAAACCTCTTCTGTTTATAACGATTGAAAATCTCATGATCGGTAAAGAGAGCTAATTTGGCATCTTCGATATTAAAACCGCGATGAAGTACCCCGATAGAAAATTCAATTTTATCTTCTTGATCGACCAATAGCTCCTGCATACGTTTACTCTGGCTGATATTATCGGATTGGATTATGATCTGCCAACCTTCTGAAATCTTGCTGTCTAAGACCTTTCTGAGTATATTGAGTTCTCCATTCATGCTGCTCTGTGAAGAAAATGAACTCATCTGAGAACTCTTTATTAGCTTATGCTGCTGAAGGAATGCCGATAAAAAGTAATAACTGTGTGATGAGATTTTTTTTACAAAACTATCTAAATTGGAATAAATCTGTTCCGGAAGTGGTATCTCCTGCCTTGCGGATTTCTTCTTTTGGGAAATCTCCTTGAGTCTTTTAAGATATAGATCTGCAGTCTCCTCATAAAGTTCTTCAGCAATATTCTCTAAGAATTGATATTCATCAAAAACAGTAACCGTATCCTCAAGAGAAACATAGTCACTGATAGTTGCTGTTTCTTTGTATAACAGAGATACATCCTGTTCTATCCCTTCGTATAACCCTGTATTATGCAACTTCTCCCAGAGTTGGCTGTCGGTAGTTGTTATATCATCTAAAAAAACCTCTCTCACGGGTAAAACAGTATAAATCTCTCTCTTTCCTCCTGTGGAACGTTGTGTTTGGGGATCAAAAAATCGGCATGAATCTATGGTATCGCCAAAAAACTCCAATCTGACCGGTAATTTGTTAGCAGGGCTGAAAATATCAATTATTCCCCCTCTGCGAGCAAAATCACCTACCTGAGACACTTCCGACTCTATCTTGTACCCAACACTTACCAGTTTGGAACATAGCTGCTCGATTTTATAATCATTACCAAGTTTTAGTGTAATGATATTGTCACGTAGCAATCTAGGGGGTACTATAATCCTCAAAAGATTTTTGATAGAAACAACAATTATATGTGATTTCCCATTGAGTAATCTCGACATTCCTTCTATTCTTTGAGCTCTAATAGAAAAATGAGGAGACCTGTCTTCATAAGGTAGTGTTTCAAAATCGGGTATAAATACTATATTGTCATGCCCTGAAAGCAGAACAAGATCATCCACGATTTCTTCAGCTCTATTATCCTCACTTGTGATAAACAGAACGTTTTTCTTTAATTGTTGAAGATCGAATATCCGTGCTGACAGAAGAGCTTTTGTTGTTAAATTCAGCTGGTAAAATAAAACTCCCTTTTCTTGCTGTAAGAGAGTATTATCGAACTTCTTAAGGAAGTTAGATCGCTCCAAATAGGGCTTCAAATACTGATAGATCATTTTCTATTCCGTCTAAAAAAGAATTGTCTAAACCAACCTTCTGGATGATCATTCTCTAAAATATAATTTCAACCCACATACTGAGAGAGAAGATCTTTAGTTTCTCGTCTCTCAATTTATCATGATTGTTTTCGTAACTGCTCAGGAGTCCACCTTTGATATTTTGGCTGAAGTTATAAGACACACGAGGACTGATAGTATATCGTGAAGTATGGCGATCAACAATGGTGTCTTGCATACCTTTATTGGTGCTCTTGGATGTATCCCAACTGCCACCGAGCTCAGTTGTCAGTTCATTGGTTATCGGCATTCTTTGTCCGAAGAAAGGTAATTTAATCCCTTGTGGTGATCTAAAAGAGTAGGAAACAGAGGCATTCAGACCACTGTTATTTGTAGTTTGCACAGCGTCAAAAGTTTCTCTAAAAGTAGTTGTTTGTGACTGAGAAAAGTTATAAGCTAACGTTGAAGTAATATTCGAGATCCAATTAGCTTGCCAGGAGAGTAGTGGAGTAAAACTGTAGGTATGAGATTCCGCAGCAGGTTTATCCCAATGAGGTTTATCCCAATCAATAGGACCTCTGACCCTTTTCGTTAGTGTATAGTTACTGATCAGTCGTGAACCGGTAAGGAATCTTTCCCCTCTGATAATTCTTTCAAAACCTGTCAGTGTAACTCTCACATTAGGAAATACTGTAGTAATTTCTTTTTGGCTGGCAGTAGAATATCTGCGATCAATTGTATAAGAGTAATTCCAGGTAGTAGTAAGATTGGTCAGAATAGGATAACCGCTACCTAAAGTAATTGCATCACGAACATTTTTCATATCTAATTCTTCGCTTTCATCTGCAAATTGTCCGGGAAGTCCCAACTGATATAAGAAAGAAGGTCTTTCTTCTCTTCTGGAATAACGGCTTCCATAAGTATTTTCAAAAGTAAAGTTTATATTGTCAATTCTGGCAATATAGGTCAATAATCTTGCCCATAATCTTTGTTCTTCGATCCTTTCGGTTGGTTTATCAGTTGGTTTTTCATCATCTTTTCTTTCTTCTTCTCCTTTCCTCAATTCTTCCTGTCGCCGCATTTCTTCTTGCCTTCTCATCTCGTCTTGACGTTTTCTCTCTTCCTCATCTCTATCCGGGAAACCACTCCCAAACGGATCACCACCAAACGGATCATCTGAACCCGAGCCCGGTTTATCCTGATCAAAGAGATCTTTATCACCCCAATCATCCATCATATCAGAGGGAAAAGTTCTTTCATCGAAGTAATCCGGAGTAGTTGGCAGTTCTCGATATCTTATGCCGTGTTTAGACATAAAGCCGGTCAAAATATCTCTATTTCTCAGAGTAAGGTTAGTTCTAATATTCCGGTTAACATTACCTTCAAATTCATAGATATAATCCTCTTCGGTCTCCTGTCCAGGCATACTCTGCTGAAGTGGTCTTTGCCTCTCATTGTAGCGCACGCTTCCGGTAGCATTGAGAGAGAAAACAGAAGGGAGATAGTTGGGTGTATAGTTCAATGTGATATTCTGGTCTCTTTCATTCTCTTTACCAATAGGGATAAGATTAAATAGTTTATATTCTCTTGTCAGATCTCTTTTTTGTGAAAATCCCCAGACACTCTTCAGGTCAGTGGTAAGATCGTAATTAACTGTTGTAGAGAGATTGAGTTCTTCTCGATCAATGGCATAACGATCTGGAGACCATTTTACTTCCAGAGTATCCGGTAAGTTTGTATCCCAGCGCCAGCGTCTTGGCTGTTCTGCTCTATAATT
The DNA here is from genome assembly GCA_019429305.1 of Candidatus Cloacimonadota bacterium. Classification (NCBI taxonomy): domain Bacteria; kingdom Pseudomonadati; phylum Candidatus Cloacimonadota; species Candidatus Cloacimonadota bacterium. The sequence continues at coordinate 30,291 of JAHYIR010000006.1, read as the reverse complement.
GATCGTATTGTTAAATGTCTGGGGGAAAAAATACAACGAGTAATTAGAACCGAGGCGCAGACCTAAACTCTCTTTTGGTAGTGTTAAATTATAGGTCATATTCCCGGAATAGATCATAGTTGTATCAGCATTGGTCGAGGTGAGGTTTTGATTCTGTCTGATATTACCCCGTAATGTTGTATTTCTTAGAGTATATTGTAACCATTTACTGCGGGGAGTTATCGTCTGATTGAACGATAGCTCCGCACTTTGGGTTAAGCTTTCTCTTTTTTCTCGTTCCTTTTCCGCAGGATCAGCAATATCTTCCCTTAAGATATCTGAATTTGCCTTATAGCGAGGTATCCCGTAGGATTGATTTCTCATTAGGGTAAGAGGAAGGTTAAACCCCCATTCAGCCGGGAGGAATTTATGAAGATTATACCTATTAGTAATGTCAAAGGTGATCGATTCCTCGTTAGCTGTTCTCGGTGTTCTGGTTCTGGCTGTACTGGTATCAAAGTTCTGTGATCGCCAAACCAGACCAACATTCAAAGTAGAGAAATCGGCAAAAGTAGTGTTCAAAGTAGTTCTAGCGGCAAACCCGATATCTTGATACGGATCAGCGACCCGCACTTCATTAACATACAACCTTCCGTTAAAACTCTGTGATCCCTGATTAGCAAGTCCAACAGCCATTTCTCTGATATTAGTTAAGGTAACCCTGCTACCTCTAACTTTTAAAGTCAAAGAATCTGCAACTCCGTTGATCGTGACCGGTACTGTAGTTTCATAAGTATCATTGATAGACTCCAGGTATTGTTTCAATGAGGTCAATTGGGAAAAGTCAACATCGATTTCTCGCCAATTGCTTTCAGCCATCCTGTTCCCGTCTGCATTGTAAGAAAAAGCTTCTGCAGGATACCGGACCTCGTAGTAATTGAGAGAATCTGCTCCTACCCGAAAAACTACCTGCTGATCCCCCTTGGGTATATTGGTCTGATCACCTCTTTCTCTTTCCAGGTAAACCCAGTATCTCAACCTCCCATAAGAGAGGAGATTCTGTGTATCCAAGAATCTTTGGATTGTTAGCCCATAATGACCTTGTTGCAGATTTTGATAATCAATAGTCAAAGATTGGTCTAATAAGGGGACGCCATCTTCAATAACAGTAACACCCGGTGGCGAAACATAGTGTTCTCTATTGTTTTGATTATCTACGACCCCCACAGACATTGATTCATTGTTATTTTGTAGTTCGAGAGGGGTTATGATCCTATCAGTGTTAATATCTTTTATATAGCCCTCTTGCCATTTGTTACCGATAAGATCCATTTTCACGATCTGTACCCTGGTCAGCTCTTCGGTTTCCAGCCAAACCCGGGCAAAATTTATTCTTCGTAAGCTGGGTAAGCTGCCAACCTCTGTCTTAATAACATAGTCATCGATCGGTATTCTGAAGAGCCGCCAACCGTTATACTCACTCTCATATTCATGGCTATTGAGGTTGATCGTATATTGAAAATATCTGTTTATTATGTCCAATCTACCATTATTGTTCAGGTCTTCCGTATCTAAAATACCATTCCCGGAAGTTCCGTTAATAAAAGGATAGTCTCCATATTGATTCTTTTCAATGCTGAATCTATCCCCAGGATCATCACCCGGCAGACCTTCGGGTATCCCGTCCAATCCAACATCTTCCCAAGGTTGCAAAATGCCGTCAACTATGCCATCATTAGCACCATCTTCTGTGTTTAGCACCCCTTTTCCATCATTCCAGACATAGAAGTCTTCACTGATATCTCCCAGATCAATATGCATGGTCACAGATGGTTCAAAACTCTGGAAAGGGTATTGATCCACTTTGACCAATACTTCCAGATATTTCTTCTCCGAAAAATCTATCTCATTACCCAGAAACCGCATAATTCCAGCCCAATACTGGTTAACAATATCCGGATTGGAGATTTCCGGAGGCACAGCTCTCAAGGTCAGGACCTGCACTCTTTCTCTTCTCTCTTTAGCCGTTAAAAATTCCGGACTATAAACCTCTTCAGCATATATATTGTCGGGATTATACCAGTTGGGTCTGGCTCTCATTGAACCGACATTCACCGGTTTACTGGCTGGAGACCACCCTCCCCGGGTCAGACCTAACGGATAAGTATCAACTATGGTCTCCATATCATCCAAATAGGCTTCTTTTCTATCTGGTTGATCCTTATGCCCGTATATATTGGGCATTGTCACAGCAACTTCACCGGATAACCGAACGCGGGAATCAACATCAGTACGTACCAGGGGGATCATATCAACCATTTTGGTCAGTATGGGTGGATCAAACTCGATCCTGCCGTCTATGTCAGCCATGATCAGAGTTCTGTTCTCGCTGCCGATCCTTGGTCTTCGGTCAGACACCCTCTCGGCATGGTAGATAAAGGTTCCTCCCACTTGAGCTATATCACTGAACTTCCAGTCTGCTCTCATCCCCATCAACGTTTTTGACTCTACGGCAAAGAGAGGTCTGTATTCATAATTTATTTCGATCACCGAATCGGGGTTTTTCCCTTTTTCAGTCAGAAAACTGATGTTGCCAAAGTCATAATCCACTAAAAAGTGCACATTTTCTTGTAATGTTTCTCCGTCAACAACTACCCTGACTGAACCGGGTAAAATATTCATCTGACCCAATTCGATCCTGTCTCTTCCCACTTTACCGACAACAGAAAGATAGACCGTCAGCAGTTCCCAATCTGCAGAGCTGAACGTCTCTTGTTCATAAATAATATTATCGGGAAAAGCTCTGAAAGGTTCAATGAAGGGTAGAATAATGAACCCGTCCGTTAAATTAACAGTTGTGTCCCAGCCATTAATGACCTGATCCAGATTCGTATCCATTCTCAGATAGTCATTGATCTCTAAACCACCCGGAACAATACTGTCATCAACATAGTAGTTCAACGTTCCGTCGGGATTTCGCGTAAAGAAATTCAGCCGGAAGCCCTCATTCTGAATATTTCTTCTGTTCAGATTATACATATTTCTCACCTGCAAGGGCCATGTATCTGGATCATTTACATTTTGATTACTTCTCCTGATGATCTTAACAAAGAGTTGATTTTCATTAGGATCACCGATCTGAATACCGTCTCTTTGAGTATAAACAACACCCAGAGTGTTTAGACGATCTATCATCCGGTTCATGGTTATTATCCCGGTATCATAATCCACATAGAAGTCTATTGCCTCTTCCAGGATCTCGAACTTGTATGGTTCAAATTGAGTAGGGTCTTCGCCGATCTCCCAACCATCAACGACGTTAACATTATGAGTTTGCTGTCCGGTATCTAAATAGACCCGGAAAAGTTGATTTCTCTCCGGTAAAAGGTTCGGATCAGCAATGATCCATGAGCCGTCATTGGTTGTTTTTATGGCATTATTGGCATATCCTGTCAAAGCTCCCTGTTCCCCCTCCTCATATAATAAATAGAGATCATAGGGATTGGTCACATAATAATGCGTCCTGTTGACAAAATCACGACTCCGGTATTGCAGAGAGTCCGCAGCATCAGTACCGGTAAATCTTCGGGAGAGTCTCTCCGCTTCCTCTTTACTCGCTATAGCTGTGATCGTTAGATCACCCAGTTGAAAATCTCCTCTCACCCCAAAGAGCCCTGTCGAAGATGCCGAATAACGAATAAACTCTGAACCGGTTAATGCCAGGGATATATTCCCCGCTTTTATGGACTGGATGATCTCATCTTCATCTCCCCGATACTCTATCTCGATCATACTGGGGTCACCGAAAGGAGTATCTGTTGCCGAAGTATGGCGAACATTGACAAAGATCTTTTCCCCGATTGTTCCCCGCAGCAGAAGATTCAGATCCTGCCGCATATCTAAGGAAAAACTCGATCCTTGTCCGGTCTCAGTGAGCCGCCTATCTTCCCTTTTGGTACTGCTGCCCGATATCGTAAGTTTCTGACTTCCGGAAAGATTTAACCTTGTGGGACGGTCTCCAATAAAACGCCGGACTGATCTGGGTAAAGCAGGCAAATCAAAAACGATCTCAGGTATTAGCCCTGTCTGTTGTTCCCGTGTTTCATCTTCTAAGAGTGTCTGCATCTTTTCCTGGAGCATAGCATTGAATTTTGCTCGAAACAGATTCTCAGTATATCTCATGAAAGTTAGTTCTACCGGATAATACAATTCTATGTTAGCAGAAAACTTTACTCTCAGAATGATCCTCTTAGCTTCGGGATCTATTTCTTTGACCATCGTAATCCTCAAGCCGTTATGAAAATAGGCATTGTTGCGATAAGTGGAGAGTCCTGGCGGGATTTTATAAACATCAATATAATTATTCCTGATTACCGGCACACCGGGCAAATACAACTGAATATAACTTCTATATTCTTCCCGATCATCAGAAAGGGTTATGATCTCTGGCAAAACATCTTCTCTTGATGTTTGATAATAAACCTCCTGAATATCCTTATCCGATCCATTGTCTATAACATCCCCACTTACCACAGGGATAGCCAGCAGGACAATAGCTGATAGAAGAGATAATGAGATCAGCGATAGTTTTTGAATCATTTTAATGTTTCTAAGTGATTTTGCCTTAGGATCCTTATATTGATATTTCTTTCTTTAACTACTAACTACTAACAGGGGTGTTATGTTGCATACAAATACGAAAAAGACCATCAATTGTTAGTGTTTTATCTATTGTTGCTTCTTCTTCTAAATTATCCCCTATCAGGTGAGCAATACCTCCGGTTAAGATTACTCTGAATTCTCCTAAATCCCGATAATCTTCTTTTATCCTTCTAATAAAGGCATCCACCATCAGTGAGTGTCCCTTTATTATACCGGACAACAACGCATCCCGAGTATTAGTACCAAGTGTATGTTGGGGAGTTTCTAATTGAATTTTTGTTAATAAAGAAGCTTTTTGAAAGAGGTTGGCAGAGCTGATAACCACTCCGGGTGAGATTATTGTTCCATGAAAATATCCATCCTTACCGATTAGCTGAATAGTAGTTGCAGTACCAAAATCACAAATAATACAGTTAGTATTGTACTTTTTCCAAGCTGAATAAGCATTAACTATCAAATCAGCCCCTATAAAGCCGGGATCAGTCACAGGAAACGTCAGACCAAGAACTGTATAGGCATTGACATTAAATATTTTCGATGTAAGATACTTAGTTATTAAATGCTCAAAAATACGACTCAATTCAGGAACCACAGAAGATATACAGCATATCTCGATATTCTTTAAATCAACCTGATTTTCGCTGGCCAGTGAACTGATTAATGCATAGTACTCATCTTCTGTTCTGGAAGCATCAGAATCTAAACGCCACGAACAATACAATTCTTGGGAATTGTATATACCTATCTCAATATTGGTATTTCCTATATCAATTACTAAATATCGGCATTGCATAGCAGACAATTAATTTCATACCTTTGAGTCGGTCAAGAGTGATTTCAACTCAAATTGCGAGTTAAATCTTAACAGATTAACCACTGAGAAGTTATCAACTCTACTTTAAAAGAATCATCTTCCGTGTTTCTGCAAACTCTGCTGTCGTTATACGATAGAAATATACACCGGCTGCAATTTCTTTACCCAAACTGTCGCGTCCATTCCAAATTAAACTATGATCGCCTTGAAAATAATAATCTGCAATGAGCGTGCTAATTTTCTTACCCTGAATATTAAAAATCTCCAACGAGACAAAAGTAGCTTCAGGCAGAGAGAAACTTATATTAACTGTTGGATTAAAAGGGTTAGGATAAGCTGGAAACAATCTATAAGAAGCTACTATAGGAATGTCATCTGTAGAAACTTCCTCTATCATATATTCTGCAGTAGCTATTTCACTCGGCAGAAACAGATCAAGTACTGCTATGGCTTTTATAATAACAGACTCAGAAATTAATATAGGTTCTGTATACAATAGACTCTCTTCATCAGGGATGCTTTCATCTAATGTATAATATATAACAGCTCCTTGGGTATCACATCCGATAGTAACATTAATTGTTTCCTCATATAATCCCTGTTCGGGATCAAAAACAGGCTCTGTAACTTGACGAATATCAATTATAAACGAGAACCATCCTTCTGCAGGAAGATACGAAGTTTGGGCAGGAACCAACATATTTGTAGCAATTATTTTATATTCAACCAGATCTTCTACATTGAGATCTTGACCGAAATCACATGTATAGCTATCTCCATTAATGTTATCGAACTGTAAAAATTGTGATTCTTCCCCATTGATACGATACTCTAATTCCACCGATACTATTCCGGAAGGATCCGTTACTTCAGCTTCAACAGCTACCGGTAAATCATTTAAATAAACTTCAGTAATAGGATTATGTAATATTGTAGGAGAGGTGCTTTCGTAGCCAACTACAAAATTGTGAGGATCAGGTGCACCAATAAAGGGATGCTTTGCTGTTCTGCCTGATCCATCAGAAGCATAGAGATAATACGATAACGTATCCCCTGCTGTAAACTCCGTTAGTGCGGCTGTAAAATTATAGTCATTAGTAGTAACCAGAGGTACACTTTGATATTGTCCGCTGTTGATCTTATAATAGACTTTTAACGAATCTGCATAAAGGGCTTCACCACTATACGGAAAAATATAGGCATCTATCACATATTCTGTATTATAGGGTTGCTCGCCTAAAAAAGGCAGATGCCTGATATAAAGCATACCACTATCAGCTATCTCTTTTACCCGGCAATGAATAGCATCAGTAGAAACCCAACTACTGGAATAAAAACCGACTACTTCATAACCTGGCATGGCATCTTCATAGGAAGCAAGTGCTGCATTATCCCATGTACTATTCATGATCGGAACATATACCTTGTCGTTTACTATTACAGAGTTTGTGTAGGGTTGATTATTTGGAGTATAAACTCTGTAAATTCTATAGGGAGTTCCATAAGGAGAAGTTAAGGTTTCAAAATAATCAACAACACCCTCAATCTGGTTATATTGAGAATGATTGGTTGGAACTGATCTAACAAGTACTTTGTCCGGTGCAAGAAATTTCGCCCAGCAGTCTATATGGTTAATATAGGTACCATTGGGATCTGGTATTACCAGATGTTCTGTAATGCCCATATAATCTTCAACAAATTGATCTATTTGTTGATGTGTATATGATGAATTTTCTGTATATACAATATGGCTCGCAGCTCCCGTACCAAAACTATTGGACATAAAATTCCCACCGGTATGTAAAATATTCATGCCATATAAAGGTAAATCATATTGATTAGCAAAAACTACGGGAATATTATCATCGTTTGGCCTGGGCCTGTTATACGAGAAATTTACTACGCCAAGTTCATTGTTACCATCAAAGATGAAAAATGGACCATAATCCCTTGTCCAATAAGAATCTGTGGGAGCAATCATAAATTCACAATTAGCCAAGTTGACACTGCCATTATTATAGGCATTTATTGCTTGATTTTGTACACTGGTACTGCTGACTATGGTAACAATCGTTGCGTGTTGAGATATATGAGCTACCAAGCTTACCGGAATACCCAATGGATAACGGATTAAAACTCCGGTCATTGGTTCAAACTCTGCTACGTTACGGACGGGAGTTGATGGTGGATCAGTGGGATCAATTCTTGTGCCTATCTCATCTATTCGTGCCATTTCCTCGGGAGTCATCCATTGGGGTAACGACTCAGGGTTGTCCCGAAACCATTCTTCGGTCATTTTAATTAAGTCAAAAGTCGCTGAAAGATTCAGAGCAAATGTCAAAATTAAAATCATTAATATTAATCTTTCTCTCATTCTATATCCTCTTTTCAAAATTTTTTCATTTTATCTCAAAAAATTCAGACCATCTATTATGTAAAGGAATAATTGTTGGTACTAAGCAAACTGAGAGACATATATTTGATTACTTTGCTTTTACTCATACAATATCCTTAGGGAGCACACGAGTCGGCACTATCGGACTCGTGTACTCCCTAAAGGTAAAACTAAAGGCATTAAGATTTATAGAAACCATATAAGACTGTAGTAATAAAACCGTAATTATCACTAACCAAAATTAAGATGTTAACAAAGCTATAGGTTAGCAGTCGCTGACATTAATCGCCAGCTGAGAAAAATAGAAAACCTATTAACAACCCCTCTATCAAGTTATCAGATATCGGCTAACTGACAAAAAGCTTGACAGATAGCTAAACAAAAAATATGTAGTTATAAAGTGAATTTAAAGAGTAAAAAAATGAAGAAAATAAATAAGGATAGCTGATGGCATTAAGCAAGAAATGGCATATTATCTTATCTCATACAAATGGTGCTAATCTCTTAAATATCAGTTTAAATAAAACCGTTGGTTTAATAGTCTTTGCTTTACTTGGTATTCTGTTTTTAGGTATGTTGTTTTCAGCAGCATTCATTATCCGTTATCATATATATTTCCCGCAGATCGAGCAGTTACAGACAGAGAATAGTTTATTACGCAATGAGCTTGATAAATTAGTAACAGAAATGGATTCTGTTATGTACCGCCTTCGGCAAATGGAAGAGTGGGAAGATCAACTACGTTTAGACCGCAATATAGGCCAAATTAATCGTGATCTTCGTTCAATGGGTGTGGGTGGATTACCTCAAATAAACACCTACTTTGCCAATTCCGATCATGATCTTAACCTCAGTATAAATCTCGTTTGGAATCAGATGAATGAATTGAAGGGGATCAGCACTTTCGCGCATGAGCTCCGTCGTGATTTAATGGATAATTTATCTCTTCAAGAAGAGATGTATCGCTATACTCCATCGATTTATCCAACTTTTGGTCGTATTACTACCCCCTACGGTTGGAGAACACATCCAATAACCCGACAGCGAGATTTTCATTCCGGGATTGATCTCGCTAATCGTCCTAACTCACCAATTTATACCACTGCCGATGGCGTCATTAAAGAGATCAGCAGTAATCGTTACTATGGTCGTTTTATTGTTATTACCCACAAATTTGGCTATGAAACAATGTATGCCCACTTAGAAAAGTCATTAGTTAAAAAAGGGGATATAGTGCAAAAGGGTGAAATTATTGCTTTAATGGGTAATACCGGCAGATCAACCGGAACTCATTTACATTATGAGGTGCGACGATATGGGAGAAACCTTAATCCATATCAATACCTTAATAAAATGGAAGAAGATATAATAATAACTCAACAATAAAGCTCCGGTCATAACAGAGGTTATGATCCTATTATGATGAAGGATTGTCTATCAAGGCGATAATTTATTGCGACGATATATCAATAAATCAAGCAACTGATATTGAAGCAGATTATAATAATTTCTTTCGCTTTTTAAAATCACAGACTTCTAAAACAAATTCCTTAAAAGAATATCTACTTGTCTCTGTCGATAGTGGCACCAACTCTCTGTATCGGCAAGAAATCATTCCTGACGTTATTATCGGTGATATGGATTCCATTCAACCCGAAATACTTGAACATTATCGTGAGCTTACTACAATTATAATTCATCCTTCACAAAAGGATGAAACCGATACAGAGCTTGCTCTGAATTGGTGTATAGAGAATGATATACAAGAGATTCTGTTCATAAATCGCTTGCAAGGGAATTTTGCTCATTCTTGGGGTGTTGTAACGTTGCTTTTTAAAGCAAGAACCAAAGGAATAAAGGCAAAAATATCTAACTTTAAAGAGCTGATCATGCTGATTCCTCATTCTTGGTCATATAGGGGTATCCTCGGAAAAAAGATCTCTCTGATTCCTTTGACAGAAGTAGTTACTGGTGTAGACACATCCGGTCTTGGCTATCCTTTAAGAAAAGAACCCCTTTTTTGGCATTCAACTCGGGGTCTTAGTAATGTTTTTATTGACTCAGAAATCAAAATCTGTTATGATAGTGGAGAATTATTGGTTGTGATGGAAAGTACTTTAGAGGAGATATTATATGAATAATGATATCCAATTTAAGATAGCCCTGAAGCGTTTAGAAGAGATTATCGAGAAATTAGAAGACGATATCGATGATCTTGACGAACTTGTGAAATTATTCGAAGAGGGTTCGGAGTTAGTTGCAATCTGCGACAAGAAATTATCTGATGTGGAGTCAAAAATAGAAATGATAACCAAAAAATTAAACGAAAGAAGCCAAACAACAGACAGGGGAAGTGATGAAGAATAGGATGTTATTTAAAAGAGATTTAAAAGAGAAAAACGAACTGGTCAACATAGCTCTGGATAGATTCTTACCCCGTAAAGATGAATATCCCAAACAGATTCATAAAGCCATGCGACACACGCTATTTGCAGGGGGCAAAAGGATTAGACCCTACTTAATGATCCGAACCTACAATCTCTTTTCTGAAAAAACCGAAAAGATAACCGAGGTCGCCGCTGCCTTAGAATTAATGCATACTTATACCCTAATACACGATGATCTGCCGGATATTGATAATGATGATATCCGTCGTGGTAAACCAACCTGTCATGTTGTTTATGGAGCTGATTTGGCTTTATTAGCAGGAGATGCACTTCTTGTTAACTCAATCGAGTTATTGAACATGGTTGATCTAGAAGATACGTTGAAGTTAAAGATCATCAAAGAATTTGTTGCCGTTTGTGGAGATCAGGGACTTATAGCCGGACAAATGGCAGATATAATAAACGAAGGCAAGAAAGGAAACCCCAAAGTATTAGAATTCATACATTTGAACAAAACCGTCAAACTCTTTCAACTTTGTACGAGAATTGCTTGTTTTGTCGCCAAAGCCGGAGAAGAAGATTTTCAACGTCTCGACAGATATGGCTATCTTTTCGGCATGGCATTTCAAATTATTGATGATATCCTTGATATTGAAGGTGAGGAGAGTAGTTTAGGCAAGACTACCGGTAAAGACATGGAAAGCCAAAAGGTTACTTATCCGGCGGTCTATGGACTTGAGAAGTCAAAAATCGAAGCACAACGAATGATTGATGAGGCAAATGAAATCCTCTCTCAATATGGAGAAAAAGCTCTCCATCTGCACTTACTAAACAATTATATTATCTCCCGAGAAATATAACACAAATGATTCGGATCGGAATAAAGAGACTCGTATCTCAGGCAATTATACCACAAAAGATGAGTCAAAATGCTGCTGGATACGATCTCTATTCAGCAAATGAAACGACACAGATTATAAAACCAAGAGATATTGCCCTGATTCCAACCGGAATAGCTATCAGTATTCCGCATGGTTATGAGGCACAGATCAGACCTCGCAGCGGTTTATCTCTGAACTACGGGATTGGGATACTGAATTCTCCCGGAACTATTGATGCCGATTATCGCGGTGAGATCAAAGTGATCCTCTTCAATGCCAGTGAAGCGACCTTTTATTTGGAGCCCGGAACCAGAATAGCTCAGATGGTAATATCGCAATGTCACGAGATTGAATTCGATCTCTGTACAGAGCTTGATGAAACTACAAGAGGGAGTGGAGGATTTGGTCATACTGATTTGAAATAAATCAGTTTATGGTTTGTCAACTAATTGCTCTTTATTAAGCAAATCAAGCTACATTGATATAATGTAATGGAGACAGCAATGACCTTTAATAAAAGTATTACTGAATTGATATGTCAGATAGAAAACCTCAAGAAGAAAAAGAATGTTTTGATATTAGTTCATAATTATCAACCACTTGAAATACATAGTGTGGCTGATATAACCGGAGATTCTTTACAGTTAGCTCAGGAAGCTGCCATGACAGATGCCAAGATTATTGTTTTGGCAGGAGTAAAATTTATGGCTGAAACAGCTAAACTATTAAATCCAAAGGCAAAAGTTTTGCTATCTCACCCCAATGCCGGTTGTCCAATGGCAGATATGATTACTGCCGAGCAATTACGGGATTTTAAAGCTGAATTTCCCGGCTCTGAGGTAGTCTGTTATGTTAACTCATCTATCGAAGTAAAAGCAGAAAGTGATATCTGCTGTACCTCTTCAAATGCCCTTAAGGTTGTTAAATCAATACCACCTGATAAAAAGATACTATTTGTGCCGGATCAGAATCTGGGAAGTTATGTAGCTGAGCAGAGTGGAAGAGAGATCATTGTTTGGAAGGGTTTCTGTAGTGTTCACCATGTCAATATTACTGTACAAGATGTTGAAAGAGTCAGAAGAGAATATCCGGATTATACATTGATGGTACATCCTGAGTGTATTCCGGAAGTTGTTCGATTAGCCGATATTGTAGCTTCCACAAAAGGGATGGCAGATTTTGTCGCTAAGAATGATAAAGTGATCTTAGGTACAGAAATCGGCTTAACAGAGCAGTTACGATCCCGTTATCCTGCAAAGAAAATTCATCCACTTTCAGAGAAAGCAATATGTAAAAATATGAAGAAAAGCTCACTTCCCCTTTTGTTGGAAGTAATTGATAAAGAAGCCAATGAAATTACTATTGAAAAACAGGTAGCTGATAGGGCTATGCAGGCATTGAAGAGGATGCTGGAAGTTTCTTGAATACTTTCGAGAGACGGAACATTAAAGAGAGCATAACAAAGAAGACAATTATGGATTTGAGACCCGTTGCCTTACCTTTTGCAAAGATAAGCATTCTGCAAGATGTTGAAAGCCAGGCTATTAGTTCGGACAGTGAATTTTTGTACCGCAATATTGTCGCTGAATATTCTGGAAATGCTGAAAAACCTATCAAGGCGTTGGAATTAGGAACAGGTAATGGTATAATAGCAATAATGCTGGCTCTTACTTTTAAAAATTGGCAAATCAAGGCTCTGGAAGCACAAATAGCGCTCTATCTGCTGGCAAAAAAAAATATAAGTCAAAGTAAAACAGATATTGACCTCATCTTAACTGATTTTCGGAAAACAAAACAAATTGATATCAATGAGAAGTATGATCTGATCTACTCTAACCCCCCATTTTATTCACTAACGACAGTGAGAATAAGCCCTTCAATATCCAAATCTCTGTCCCGTTATGAATTGCTTTGTGATATGGAGGATGTTTTATTGATAATGAAGATTAACCTTAAGAAGAATGGTAAAGGATTGTTCCTTTATCCAACTATAAGAGCTGATGAGTTCAGAAGAAAAGCCGAGAAACATGGTTTCGAGATAGTTAACGAACAAATTAATGTTAACAAAACACAACAGGAAAATAAATCGAGAACCATATTTTTTATAAGTCATACTAAGAGGATGAGCAGTTAATAAATGCATAAAACAAAAAGAAAAGTGAGTGAACTTCTATGTTAGTAATACCAAAACTCAAGGTTACAGATGGAAAGAACATCATTCTCTTCTCAGATGCTTTAACTATCCCGGAAGGCAAATCAATCTACCTCTGTGATAGTAACCTTAAAGGGAAAACTCTCTTTTTACAAGCGATCTACCATTATCTTAAAAAGAGTCGAAAAAGCAGAGAAAAACTCCTCAAGAAAGAAAATGAATTCATCTGGGATATTAGTAATAAAAAAAAACTATATAGAAAAGGTAGTAAAGATGTTCTGTTAATCGAATATACACCGGCAATACTTCCTAACCTCACTATCAATCAAAACATAATGCTTCCCCTTAAAACCATTAATGTAAGAATGAAGAATAAGATTCGTGAATACCTACAACAGTTTGATCTCGGTTCAAAACAATACAATTCTGCAAAGAATCTTTCTTTCTCAGAGATGAAGATTATTGAACTTATCAGGGCTGTAATGCTGTTACCCAGTGTTGTTCTTATTGATGATTTCGACCTTTCTTTTTATCAAACTCTGTTAGAGAAAGTTCTGCATATAATGTTTCTCATGCAACAAAATGGTACAGTCTTTATTGCTACCGGCAAATCAGAAAATCTTGCCTTTTCTAAAAACTATAAAATTGAGAACAAAAAGGTCATTGAAGTATGAAATACACCTTACTACAAACACTAATTATTCTCATCTTTCTCTCTATTTTTGCGGTTACAGACTTTGGGTTCAATCAACAGTATAACAATCTGGTTAATCGCATTGAAAAAATGCCGATTCTCATATTTTCTCACGACTGGCATCTATTGGAAAGCATTCATTCAGACTTGCAAGATAGTCCTCATATCAGTTTTATTTCCTTGGAATCAAATGTAGACATTCTGGGGAAAATGATAGCCGAATATGATTTGCCGGCAACAGATCAGATATTAGATATTGATCAATTACCTAATTTGTTGCACTTTTCGTTTAATGGGAACAAAACATCCAAATCCGAGTTCCTCCAAATAAAAGAGCAAACCGAAACCAGAGAGACAGGTTTGATGATTGTTGCCGAGGAGAGCGATCTAGGTAACTTGTTTGATCTTAAAGAATCTATATCTCTTATTCGTTGGATTTTTTTTATCGGTACACTGATCATGCTCTGTATAATAGCATTAATTATCCGTATTATTGCAATCAAGAAAGAAAATTTCTTTTGGACTATCTACTATCGTTCAGGAGGTAGAGTAAATAGATTCGGGGGTTATTTTTTCAAATCTTTGATAGCAACTTTGCTACCAATAATCTGCTTTGGACTACTTCTTTATTTCGTAAACCGGAATCTTCTATTCACATATTCTCTTGATACAAAAAGCTGGATATTAATACTAGCTACAATTATGGTTACTATGCCATTAGCTTGGTTCATAACAGGTAAGGATTGATATGAAAATAAAACGACATATTCCTAATATGCTAACGATTTCCCGTATATTATTAGTACCGATTTATCTCATCTGTCTTTATTTGATCGGAGATCAATTAGGAGCTGAACTGGCTTTATTAGTATTTATTGTTGCTGGTATAACTGACTTTTTTGATGGTGTGCTGGCTCGCAAGTTTAAAAGTATAACAGATTTCGGGAAAGTTGTTGATCCCTTGGCAGACAAGATAATTGTCTCCGTTGCTTTGATCACTATTGCTCTTTCCCCTATCGAATTAACAAGTATCTATGTTGCATACATCGTTATTTTAAGAGAAATCTTAGTTACAATCCTTAGGTCATGGTATCAAAAAAAGAATATCTATATCGCTGCTAACTTCTGGGGTAAATTAAAGACTACCTTTCAAATGACCGGTATTATTGCCTCCCTGCTACTCTATGCAGGTAAGTTTAGGTTTGAGTTTATAAGAATTAATATGCATCGGTTTACAGATATTTTACAGATATTTTTCTGGCTTGTTGTCGTTATAACGATAGTATCGGGAATAACTTATCTCCCTTTCTTAAAGAAAAATAACGTGAAAGGTTAGGATACAAGTGATTTATAGTATATTTAATAAGCATCACAGTAACATAACTTCTGATAGAATAGTAATCAGAGAAACGAGAATGATCAAACTATTTAATCCTTCTTTCTGCTTTGCTCTGAAAAAGTGCAGCGTTTTGTTAGTTATACTGTTATCGTCTATACTTGTAAGTTGTGGTGGTAGTGATGACAGTAGAAGACACCGTCCTTCAGGAAACCAGACAGATCCCAGAAAACCTCTTTCTTGGGGTCATGAACAAACGATTTATGTCTTTGCTGATGACCGGGTCTGGTACTATGCAGAACAATATTTGCGAGAAAGTATAGAGAGATATTACTTTACGACTGAAAACGAAACCTATTTCGACTTGAAACGTGGCGATTTTAGCTCTCTTGATCTGTTTTACCGTTTCAAGAACTTGATCTTTCTGGCACATCTCGATTCAGATAGACATGTCTCAAACTATATAAAACAGAATTTGACCGAAAACGTTATTCAGTCGGTGAATGAAAACGGAGTCGGTATGTTTATCCGCCATAATCTCTGGGCAAACGACCAATTAGTCCTCTTTTTAGTGGGAGATACAGAAGCTAATCTGCTGAGATATAACATCTTGCAAGCCGATGAGGTTTTTCAGCAATTTCGTGAAAAATTATATGCACGCACAGCAAGCCGTATATTCGGGTTTAATGTTCACCCGGTTAGCTTGTTTCGTAATTTCCCTTGGAATATGAAGATACCGGAATATTACATCGTTTATAAAAGGAATGAAGCTGATAATTTCATTTCTTTTTTAGCAAGAAGAAGAGAACAACCCGATAGGTATCTTTCCGTTTATTATGAAGATATGCCTGAAAATAATCTGGATATTGATTGGTTATTTACAACAAGAGAAAGATTAGCATGGCAGTATTACGATGAAGATGAGTTTAGAAGAGAAGATACCCGTTCCGAAGTAACAGATCTGGTAGGAATCAATGCCCTGAAACTCTCAGGTCGTTGGCAAAACCGTAAACATGCTATCGGTGGTGCATTTCAGTCTTTTGCTTTTTATGATGATATTGGCAAAAGAGCTTATTTAATAGATAATTCAGTTTTTTATCCCGAAGGATTCAAGTTGCCAGCCTTAATTGAATTAGAAGTTATAAGCCGGACTATTGATCTTGAACAAGAATCGGAAGCACTATCAGCAGTAGAATAGATAGTTTGATATATAAAGGATTTATAGGAGATAGAGAGGAGAAGAGGAGATAAACTATGAAAATAATACTCTGTTGTCTGATCATTTTGTGTATGATATCCATTTTAAGTGGTTATGAGTTGATATATTTGGCAGATACTCCTACTGCTGGAATTCTACAATATGGAGAAGTATTGATTAACACAAAGATGTATCGAAATAATGGGATCATTTTAGGAGCATCTGTTGGTTTATTCTCACGTTTTATGTTAGGCGTAAGTTATGGTGGAGAAAATATTGTCGGCAATGAATCACCTAACTGGCACGAGAGACCAGAAGTTCATGCTAAATATCGTATTATAGATGAAAGTCCATTTTTACCTGCTGTAGTAGTTGGATTTGACTCTCAGGGTCATGGGGTTTATCATTCCCTCTTAAAAAGATATGATATCAAATCAAAGGGGTTTTATGCAGCAGCAAGCCGTAATTATTATTTCCTCGGTAATCTTGGTTTACATCTCGGAACAAACTATAGTATGGAAAATAAAGATGAGCAGAAAAGTATTAATTTTTTCCTTGGTGTAGATAAATCGTTAGGAGATGAACTTACTTTAATGATTGATTATGACTTTGCTCTAAACGATAAAAAACCTGAAATGGAAGAGTTGACCTTTAATGAAAGTCTTTGGAAAAGAAAGGGTAATGGTTACTTGAACCTTGCTCTTTATCTTCGATTTACAGACTTCTTGGCAGTCAAATTTATTGCTTATGATGTGTTAGAGAATAATCGTCAAACTACTGGTGCCGATAGAGCTATTTTAATTGATTATAATATGAAGTTTTAGCCCTCACAAACAAGTGTTAACTTCTGTCATAGAGAAAGTAATAGAAATGCGCAAATTCATAGTAATTCAGGTCGTCATAATTATCGTTGCTTCACTTATCTTCGGTTGTTCATCTGGAAGCAGGTTACCCGATACTAAAACTCTCCCCCAAGATAAAGGAAATCCAAATAGTAACTCTATTCATTTTTACACTATGGGAGAGATCGCCTATAATCAAGATGATATCTTAACTGCCTATGGTTTATTCAGACAGGCAGATCTAGCTGATCCCCAAAATATTAGCATTAAAGAGAGAATTCTTGAGACTCTATGGATACTAGCTATTGATGACGAAACAAGATATGATGAATTGATAGCTTTAGCAGAAAACCATATCTCTCGTAATCTATATTCGTTAAACACTCTAAGATACTTAGGATTGTCCTATTTCCAAGTAGGGAAAAACAAAGAAGGTTTGAGGACAATGAAATGGGTTTTGGACTTAGATCCAACCCCATACAATTATTATGATTATTTCTTATATCTCTTGAGATACGGAGATACTGTAGATTTTTCCTATTTGGAGAAAGCTTTAGAAAAGGGAAAAAATAATCCCAACATACTATATGCTATTGCTCAGATATATGAATATCATAATCCCTTTAAAAGTAAGGAGATATTGGAATATGCCGCTCAAACATTTAAAGATGAAGAATCATACGACCGCTTGATTTACTTCTATAACCGTTACTTCGATTGGTATGGTATAGTAGATTTTATTGAATCCTTGCTTGATGAAGGGAAACCAGTAGAAAAAGAATATAAAGGCACTTTTCTGGAAACCCTCTTCTTTCTCGATGATTATGATAGAATAATCGCTAATTATGAACATTTCAAAGATGATCCTGAAACAGAGTTTATTCAAATCATCTATCTTGCTGCTTATTTATCCGAAAACTATGAATTAGCTAGTGAACTAATTCAAAAGCTCTTTCAAGCATCAGATTATGAATTACAAGATAAAGAATTGCTATATTCATCGTTAGCAACGCTCTATCTCTTGCTTAATGACTTCGACAATGCTGCAGAACAGCTAATGAACATTGATGACATTCGAACACAAAAATCCATTCTGTTTTATGAATCTGAAGATCATATTCTTGATATTGATGTTGAAGAATTCATTAAAATCTTAGTTTCAAAGGGGTATGATCAGGATAGAGCGACTTATCTACTAGCTCTTTCATATTTTAATAATAGTGAATCAGACGAAGGTTTAGGGTTGTTGAATAAACTATCTGAAGTTGTTAATGACGATGATGACCTGCTCTTTAACATTGCTTATACTTATCTTGAGCACGATTTGAATCAATCAGCTGTTGAAGTGTTGAACAAAGTTGAAGATCCTGAATTTGAACCTTATACTTTTATTGGTTCCTTTTATTATGTCTCTGGTGTTGATTCATTGGCGATTAACTATTTAACACTAACTATTGAGGAACATGACAACCCTTCTACGGAAGCATTTCTTACTTTAGCTTCTCTATATAATAAAAGGAAAGACCACGATAAAGAGTTAAGAATAATGGAGAGAGCCGTTGTATTATATCCGGAAGAGCCATTGATCTTGAATTGGTTTGGTTACTCTCTAGTTATGCATACGACGAGGTATGGTGAAGCAGAAGAGTACTTATTAAAGGCAATATCTTTAGAGCCGGAAAATCATTATATCCAAGACAGTGTTGCTTGGCTTTATTATCAAACTGAGGATTATGAAAAAGCACTTGCATATATGCAGGGCATAATCTACAATGGTGTTGATAGTAGTGTTATTGCCTATCATATTGGTATGATCTATTATAAGTTATCTGAAAAAGAAGATGCGAAATATTACTTACTGCAAGCTATAGAAATAGATGATGATGATGACTATAGAAATAAAGCAGAAGAAATTTTAAAGGAGTTGGAAGCATTATATGAACAGTAAATTTATCTTTAATACGACAAGTATTGTGTTTTTTGTTCTTGGAGTGATACTCCTTACCTTAGGATACATAATCATGGCAACAGGAGATATTACCATTTCTCCAATTCTCCTGATAATTGCTTATGTTATTCTTTTCCCTTTAGCAATCTTAGTCGGGCTTTTTCAAAAACCTAAAAAACAAGACAAAGAACAAAATCCTGAATAATGGAAAATCGTTATCTTTCGGAAGAGTTGATCGCTAAGATCGATAAGTTTAAATTAAGAGCCCGTCTGATAGTTGAAGGGTTTATCATTGGTCTGCATAAATCACCTTATCACGGCTTTAGTGTCGAATTTTCCGATCACAGACAGTACAATCCCGGTGACTCCATCAAAGATGTTGATTGGAAAGTTTATGGTAAGACTAATCGTTATTACATCCGTCGTTATGAAGAAGAGACTAATCTCAAATCATATATACTGATAGATCATAGTAAATCAATGGGTTATACTTCGGGAACAACAACCAAATTAGAATATGCCAAAGCATTAGCTTCTTCGCTCTCCTACCTGATGATAAATCAGCAAGATGCCTCAGGATTACTAGCTTTTACTGATAAAATAACCTCTTATATTCCGCCGCGCTCAGTAAAGTCATATCTCAATATTCTCTTAACGAATATCCATAACTTAGAAGCAGAAGATAAGACAAGAACGGCTGAGGTACTGCATAATTTAGCGGAACGGATTCATAAAAGGGGCTTGATAATTTTAATTTCTGATTTAATAGATGATCCTGATAGCATACTTTCAGGTCTTCAGCATTTCCGCCACAAGAAGAACGAAGTGATAGTTTTTCATATTCAGGATAAGCAGGAATATCTCTTTGATTTTCAGTCTGAAACAGAATTCATCGACTCAGAAACAGGAGAAAAATTAACAGTAAACCCTTGGTTAATAAAAAAGGATTATCTGCAGGAATATAACAATAATATCGAATACTTAAAAAAACGGTGTTTCGAAGCAAGAATTGAATATAATCCAATTACTACCGAAACACCTTATGATCAAGTACTTTTACAATATCTCTTAAAGAGAGCAAAACTTATCTGATTAAGCAGATATTTTAATACGCTAACTTATCTTTTCTGAGCTATTTCTTTACCTCTATCCATAGCTTTTAGGTTAACATTAACGATATCTTCACCTTTCCTATTAAAGATGAATTTGATCCCTTCCTGAAATTTTTCGTAAGGTAAATCTATAAATTCCGTAACAGCTCCCAGCATGATCATATTCATAGCTCTTGGTGCACCCATCTCTTTCGCTAAAATGTCCGCATCAATCGTAATACTATGCGGAAGTTTTCCTATTTCTGCGAGTAGTTTATCTTTCTCAGGATAAGTGGCAGTATTAATATATGGAGTTGTATTGGTAATCAACCATCCATCTTTAGCCAAAAAAGGTAAATATCTTAACGATTCCATCGGCTCTACGGAAACAATTATATTCGCACTACCTAAAGGTATGAGATCAGAGAAGATCTCTTTATCTGAGATACGCAAATGGGATTGAACATCTCCTCCACGCTGACTCATACCATGTACTTCAGATTGTTTGAGATGGAGGTTAGATTCCAGAGCAGCATAGCCAATTATCGTCGCTATCGTCAAAATCCCCTGTCCACCTACACCGGCTAAAATAATATCAGATTTCATCTCTACCTCCTATTTCTTGCGCATCTTCTTGGTTAATGTTTGGATACATTCCCGACGTGGGATAATGACCGATACACCATCATAAGCTATCTCTTCTTTAATCAGCTTTACAAATTCTTCGTGATTACGAGTTAAGGGAACAATAATTCTTATATGTTCCTCTTCTACTCCGATACCTTTACAGATATCTTCCAATTTACCAGCACCGGGAGAAGTTTGACCTCCTGTCATTGCAGTAGTATTATTATCGAGGATAAACAGAACTATATTCGATTTTGCATTTACTGCATCTAAGAGACCCGTAATTCCGGAATGAGTAAATGTTGAATCACCGATCACGGCAATAGAGGGGAACAAACCGGCATCAGCAGCTCCAATAGCCATTGTAAGGGATGCCCCCATATCAACACAGCTGTTTATTACTCTGAATGGTGGTAAGGCACCGAGCGTATAACATCCGATATCAGAAAAAACATGTCCACTGCCATATTCGTCTATAACCTCTTTTAATGCTTTATAAGTATCGGTATGAGGACATCCCACGCAGAGTACTGGTGGTCTGGGAACCACTATTTCCGGTATTGATTGTCCGGTTAGATCTTCCATTCCTAAGGCAATTCGCACCAAGTTAGGGTTTAATTCACCATCTCGAGGTAAAGTCCCGTCGAGCCGTCCTTTAATAACTAGGGGTTTATTCATATAACCGCGCAACATCTCCTCAACCAGAGGAGCACCCTCTTCCAGAATCAAGAGAGATTCACATTCATTGGCTATTCGCATCACAAGAGATTCAGGAATTGGATATTGCCCGATCTTCAAGACAGGATAAGGAGATTTCCCTTCCGGAAAATTCTCCATTAGATAATTGTAAGCCAGTCCACAGGCAATAATGCCCATCTTTTTGTCTGGACCATCGATATAGCTATTGAATGGTGAGTTTTCCGATTCCATTAAAAAATCCTTCTGCATAGCTAAGAGGTTTTTATATTTACGGCGTGCTATAGCAGGAAGAAGCACAAATTGATGTATGTCTTCCGGTAGTTTCAATTCATTTTCTTTCAATACCGGTTTTCTCTCTATTCCTGCTCGAGAATGAGCCAATCTGGTAGTCAATCTAACCAGAATTGGTATCTTGTACTTTTCCGACAGTTCAAAGGCATAAAAAGCCATATCATAAGCTTCTTGCTGGTTACAGGGTTCTAAGGCCGGTAGCATAGCAAATTTCCCGTAAAATCTGGAATCTTGCTCATTTTGAGAAGAGTGCATTGAAGGATCGTCAGCCACTGCTACTATTATACCCCCATTAGCTCCCGTAAGTGCAGAATTTACATAGGGATCAGCTGCTACATTGAGCCCAACATGTTTCATACAACTCATTGTACGTTTTCCGGCATAGGACATCCCCAAACTAGCTTCCAGTGCCGTCTTTTCATTAGCAGACCATTCACTGTGAACTTTTCGTTCCATCGCCTCTTTATTGCGTTGAATATACTCGGTAATCTCTGTCGAAGGTGTACCGGGATAGGCATATACACCTGAAAGACCGGCATCTAAAGCTCCCTGTGCTAAAGCTTCATCGCCTAACAAGAGAAGTTTTTGCATATTTATCTCCTTATTTGGTTTGATTTATCTTTCTGCCGGCAAATTATTTCAAAAGTCATATAAAGCAAGTTTTTTTTGTTTTTGCTTGATTAATCCCGTCTCAGAAACGTTTGGAAGATTTTTCCGTGCTATAAAGGAGTATAAACCGTGTTATAGATTAACCAAAAAATAGAATTATGATCTTTAAATTGTTGTAAGCGACTAGTTCTTGTTAATGTTAATTTAATGGAGCAGTTTATAAACTACTCGTTAATTACATGAACTTTGTATTATATCAAAGTCTTTTGGCTTATACGCTAAAAAGTTGCTACACTTTTCTCAACTGGAAGCTTTCCGGTAATAACTCCTTGATCAAAGCTGTGTGGATTTCATTCTTATTGGCGTAAATAACCCTTAGATCGAGAGAAAACTCACTCAACACCTGTCGGCAGGCGCCACATGGTGGAAAGAGCATATCCGAATCAACGTATATTGCTATGACACTAAACTCTTTCTCTCCGTTTATGACTGCTTGTGCTAAGGCATTCCTTTCTGCACAAACCGTTAAAGAATAAGAAGCATTCTCGATATTACAGCCGGTATAAATATTCCCTTTTTTGCTTCTAATTGCAGCCCCGACCTTATAACCGGAATAAGGAGCATAAGCTCTATCTGCTGCCTTTCTTGCTGCGTCTATCAATTTAAGATCATCGTTTTTCATAATCTACCCTTTAATAATGGTATTTTTTCCCGTGAATGATGGTGAAAGCACGGTATAACTGTTCTAAAAGTATGATCCTCACCATTTGATGAGTAAAGGTTAACTTGGACAGACTCAATATTAGGTTACATCTCCTCTTAACCTCTTCTGCCAGACCGTAAACCCCACCTATGACAAAAAGAATATCGTTATAGGAAGCTTTTTCTGCTATGAAATCGGCAAATTCAGCAGAATCATACATAACGCCCTGATAATCCAGACAGACAATAAAGGGCGTTTTGGTAAACGATTTCAGTTTTTCATCAAGATACTTATTGATAGCCATACCCTCTTGCCTGATAACAACTTCCGGATTATTTGTTCCGCTGAGAGCTACTTCCAGTATATTTGTTATGGCAATCTCCGCATAGGGTCTGATCCTCTTCAAAAATTCCTCTATAGCCGATTTGATGTAGCTATCTTTATTCTTGCCAACCCAAAGTATTCTGATGATCATTATTTTACATAGCAGATAGAATTCCCAGAGCCATGGAGAGCTTCTTTGTCTCGGCATCATCTGCTCTGGAGGCGATCAGGATCGGAACTTTAGCACCCATAACAACATGAGCAACACGATAATGACAATAATAGGTCAACGCCTTCCCGAAGATATTACCCGCTTCAATATTTGGAACAATGAGTACATCTGCTTTCCCCGCAACTTCCGATTCGATACCCTTCGTTTTGGCTGCTTCTTCACTCACTGCATTATCAAAAGCCAACGGACCGTCAACATAACAGTCCGGGATCTGTTTCCGATCATTCATCTTTGCTAAGAGCGAGGCATCAATGGTACAAGGCATTTTGGGATTAACCGCTTCTACCGCGGCTAATACAGCAACTCTCGGCATCTCGATCTCCAATGCTTTGGCTACTTTAACCGCATTATTAATAATCGCTATCTTCTCCTGTATCTCAGGATAGAGATTTATTCCGCCGTCACTCATCAGCATCAATTTGTCAGGATGCTCATAGACGAGAACATCGCTTAATATGCTTCCGGTCCTCAGGCCGGTCTCTTTATCGAGAACTGCTTTTAACAGAATAGCTGTATCCGCCTTTCCCTTCAAGATAAGGTGCCCTTTATTACTGTTAATTGCCTTTACCGATTCCTGACATGCCTTTTCTAAATCTTCTCCCGTGTCGATTATCTTGAATGAGCCGGCAAATTTCTTATACTTTTTTTGCAGAAATTCTTGAATATATTTTTTATCACCTACGAGTAGTGATTCTGCCAGATTCTCCTTTTTTGCCATTACAGCAGCTTCCAGAGCAGTAGCAGATTGGGCAGCAGCTATGACAACCGTCTTATTCGGCATCTCTTTTACTTTAGCAATCAACTGGTTAAAATCTTTTATCATTTCTCATCCTCCGTTACTATTTCATAAACTATGGGCAACAATATAATCTATATGGTTTTCGGATTCACTCTGGATATCTTTCAAGATCTTCTTCAACGCCTCTTTATGTATCTGTCGTATCCGTTCTCTGGAAAGCCCTAATATTTCAGCTATCTCGGCAAAATTCTTCCGTTCTTCACCACCTAAACCGAAATACAACTGGATCACTAATGCAGAGCGAGAGTCCAATCCGGCGATAGAGTCTTTGATCTTCTTTTCTGTTTTATCCCGATAGTATCTCGATTGTGGATCCAAGGTCGTAGTATCGCTGATCAAATCTATTAATTGCACTTGATCATTACGACCGGTTACAGTGACATCGTCTAAGGAGAGTGTATCTACATTTTTATCACGAAGTTTTTTTATATTCTTTTTCTTAAGCTTAGTCTCTAATGCTAATTCGTCTAAAGTCGGTTCTTCTCCTGTTTCATTCTTAAATTTATGTTGGGCACTCTTGAGTTTAGACAATGCATTTGATTTTCCCAAAGGAACCCTGATAATATTAGTCTTCTCAGCCAAGGCAAACATAATTCTCTGTTTGATCCACCATACAGCATAAGATATTAGCTTGATATCCCTATCAGGATCGAATTTTTCGATCGCTTTGATCAGCCCCATATTCCCTTCACTGATCAGTTCTGCATAGGAAAGACCTCGATTCTGATAGCGGGCTGCAATAGAAACAACGAATTTAAGGTTAGATTCAATCAGCTTCTGAATAGCTTCTTGATCACCTTTCTTGGCTCTCTTAGCCAATTTTTGTTCCTCTTCACGAGTCAGTGTCGGAGTATCAGAAATCTCTTTCAGATACTTCTGCAACCCTTCATCTTCGTAAATATTCTCGCTCATTGTTCCCTTTTTTACGTTACAAGTTGTAGTGAATTCTTATGGTCTTCGATAAAATCAATCAGTTCGTCATTGCTCATATTAAATCTTCTGGCAAAATTAAGCAGTATTTTTACTCCTGCCAGATTAAGTCCCAATTCTTGTGTCAAGGTGATAATAACAATTATCCCCGTCATATCTTCTTTAGTAAAAAATCTGGTCTGCTTTTCTGTCCTCTGTGGTCTTATCAGCCCTTTTCTTTCATAAGCTCGGATAGTCTGTTCGTGAATCCCCAATTTTCTTGCCACTTGGCCTATAGACATTAATTCCATTTCTTTTCGGACAGACATTATCATTCCTTCTTTAAAGACGTGGCAGTACTTCACGTGGATTGATAGCTTTACCACTTACCCTGTATTCAAAATGTAAATGAGGACCGGTAGCATTTCCCGATTGACCTACCGTCGCTATCGGTTGACCTTGTTTGACCTCATCTCCTAACCTGACCAGATTTCTCTCATTGTGAGCATATACAGTCATGATATTGTCACCGTGATCAATGATCACTACATTCCCATAACCTCTTGCTATGCCAACATAACCGACCTTACCGTCTAATACTGCAAGGATAGGAGTACCAATGGGGGCAGTGATATCAATACCTTTATGATCTGAATCTCCTCGCCTACCAAATTCCGACACTACCCTGCCTTCAACTGGTAAGATCAGATCCGTTCTTCTCGTTGCGATACCTGGAGGTGGTGGAGGTTCTCTGCGTGGTTCGCCCGGTACAACTACCAATCTTTGACCAACACTGATAGCATCACTTGTCAGATTATTAATCTCCTTCAACTGATCGACCGTCATTCCGTAACGAAGAGAGATACGAAAGAGATTTTCACCCGCTTGAACTATGTGATAGGTAGCCTCTTGTTGTACAGCTTCTTGTTCTTCACTATCTACTTCTGGTCTCTCTGGTAACTCAGCTCTTTCAACCATACCCGGCACAAGCCAGATCTTTTGATCTACCTTAATATCAAAGGACTCTAAGTTATTATAGTCCAAAATATCCATGATCTCCAGGTCGTACATCTTAGATATTCTATATACCGTCTCACCTCTTTGAACAACATGATAGCCACTCTCCGGGATCGAACGCACAGTTACATATTCGTTTTTCATTTGTACGCTTGGGGTGAGGTAGATCTTCTGTCCGACAATAATCCTATCTGAATCGAGGTTATTATATAATCTCAACTGATCTACCGGTATAGAATATTTTTGGCTGATACTAAATAATGTATCGCCGCTTTGCACAATGTGATAACTCTCTGACTGAGTAATATACACCGGATTACTTCTGAATGCATAAGCACAACCGCATAGGTTAAATAGGAGTATGATGAATACAAGATAACTTCTAAAACTCAACACGAAAATCCTTATAGGGTTCTGTTGTCTCTATTTCTCTTATTTTAACCTTTTGTACCAAAGAAAAGGTAGGACCCTTTTTTAGCTTCTCGATGAACTGTTCCATATTCTCTTCTTCGCCTATTGCTATAACTTGAACATTACCGTTGGATAGATTTCTTACGGACCCTTTGATATCGAGATTTTCAGCTACTCTGATAGTAAATGCCCGATAACCGATCCCCTGTACTCGCCCAATTACGATAATCTCAAGTTTCTTTAACATTTCTTTCTATTCTCACTATCCTAAATTTTTCTTAGTTGCTAATAATCCTCAATTTTTCATTTCTTTGTCAACTTATTAATCTGTTTTCGTTCTTCATTGGGTCTTTTCCTATACTATTCTCCACAGTCGATCAGAGATTTAAACGCCATTATACCGGTAATGATCGCATCTTCAGCGGGGAGAAAAAAGGGTGAATGCAGGTCGTATTGAGGAGAATCAGCACCTATGAAGAACATCAAACTCTCATATCTGGTTGTAAAGAATCCGAAATCTTCTCCGAAAAGAGTCGGTTCTACCTCTTCCAGTCTTAATCCGGGATCAAGACATTTCTTCAGTTTATCATATAACCTCGGTGAGTTGACCACGGGATCATAAGAACAGATTAACTTTATATCTATTTCAGTTTGGAATTGGGCTGCTGACATTTTTGCCGTTTCGATCATTTTCCTTTTTAGTTTCGCCATATTCTCTTTCGTTAGTGCCCTCAATGTTCCCTGCAGAATACACTCATCGGCAATGACATTCCCAGTAGCTCCACCAGATATCTTTCCTACATGATAGATATATCTCTCATCTGCCGGTAATACCTCTGATATGCTCTGTTTCAGAGTTTGATAGAAATGACATCCGGCAGCAATGGCATCTTTACCCTTTTGAGGATTGGCAGCATGAGCACTTACTCCTTTAAAAACTATATCAAATTCCTGTGGAATACCAAAAAGAACCGTAGGATTCGAAGCTATTGTTCCTTTGGGAAAAGAGGGATGAACATGTAGGGCATATACCTCTTTGATCGGATACTTATCTAATATTCCTGAAAAGAGGACTTTCTCTGCACCCCCAAATCTCTCTTCTGCCGGTTGAAAGAGAAATAGGATATTCTTCTTGTATTTCTGAGAGATCACCTCTTCAATGAGACCGATCAAAACCGTCATATGTATATCATGTCCGCAGGCATGCATTATACCCTCATGTTGTGATGAAAAATCACAACCGGTCTGCTCTTGCAGAGGAAGCCCGTCCATATCGGTACGAAAGAGCTGATAGTCACCCTCACCTTGAGTATATTCAACTAAAACACCCGGAAAAGAAAATGTATGACACTTTATGAGGGGGAATTTTTTCAAATAGTTAAGAATAAATTCGGTAGTTTTAAATTCTTGGAAAGCAAGTTCGGGGATCTTGTGTAACTCTTTTCTTACTTCATATAAGTGTTTCATCAATATACTCCATTCCAACTTCCATTAAGAGAACGTTTTACTTACTCACTTGTTTCTCTCAGAGCAATTAAATGTTCCATGATCTTGACTGCATTAGTAGCAGCCCCTAACCGTACATTATGAGCTACATTCCAAAAGAGCAATGAATGATCGTCAACACCTTTCCGCACTCTGGCAATATGGCTCAACTCCGAATTACCTATCTCTTTAGGAGTGATAAGGTCTTTCGGATAATACTTCAATGCTCCGATAGAATTAAAAAGAGGTGTAATTTCATCCACTTCGATCATCTCTTTGAATCTGACAAAGACAGACTCAGCATGCCCGTAGAGCACAGGAACCCGAACCGTGGTCACAGCAACTTTTAATGTTGGAATATTCAAGATCTTCCTGATCTCAAAGATCATCTTCTGTTCCTCTTCGCAATAACCGGTCTCATCAAATTGACCAATTTGCGGTATGACATTCAGATCGATCTCTCTGGAAAAGGGTGACTCAGTTGAAACCCATTTATCCCCTGCTCTTTCTCCTTGTAGTGCCTTTATGCCACGGTTACCAGCTCCGGATACCGATTGATAGGTGCTTATCACCACTTCATCGAGTTCGTAATGCATGTGCATTGGATAAACAGCTAACACCAGCTGGATAGTCGAACAATTAGGATTGGCTATAATACCCTGATATTTCTTAAGAAGATCTCCGTTAATCTCCGGAACTATCAATGGATGAGTTCTGCGAAAGGCAGAAGAATTATCTATGATTGTATTACCCTTAGTTTCTGCTATTGGTGCGTATTCTAACGAAACCTGCTTTCCGGCTGAAAAGAGCAGATAATCATAAGATTGCTGCATCGCCTGCTGAGTCAGTTTTCTCACTTCAAAATCCTCTCCACGATACTTGAGAAGAGTTCCAGCAGACTTTTCAGATGCATATAAAAAGAGTTCGTCTATGGACAACTCCCTCTCCTCCAGAACTTTTAACATCATCCTGCCAACTTCACCGGTTGCTCCAACTATTGCCAGTTGCATATTTTATACCTCTTACCTTGACCGTTTATCCTTGACATCAGAGTTAATGACATATTTTTTACCTTAGTTTGTGAGATCAGAGAAGTTGCCCCCGTAGCTCAGTAGGATAGAGCAGTTCCCTCCTAAGGAAAAGGTCAGCCGTTCGAATCGGCTCGGGGGTACCATTCGTCACCTAAACTCTATCGATACTCATCCTCTCTGTTTTTTATCGTCTATTTAGTAACCCTCTATTGTCTCTATCTGTCAAGATTAATCTATTACTTCACCCTAAGTTACGGCTTCTTTTACCAGAATTACCTGATTCGGTTTACACTAGATCTTATGCTTAGCTATTAGAACTGATTCTTTCTATAAAATAAAAGTGCTTAATATATATTTTAAACCAAGAATTCCTTTCTTCAATCTATAGGGAGCACTGGCTTTACATGCAAAATTCTTACAACTATGATATTTTAACAGACGATGAAATATCTATGTTATTGTCATCCTGAGTGTTCTGCTGGTAACTTCTTGTCTTTTCCACAACAGAATGTATCGAAGGATAGCTTCTTTTGACACGGCTTAAACCCCTAAAATGCTGACAAAACGGTTAATACTCTAAAAGTTGCATTAAAGCTTGACTTTTTTGGTTATCTTTTTATCTTTTCATCAAAAGACTAACACCCTCTCTTGTTGTATCTGTAGCGGTAATTTAGTTATTTCTCTTTCTGAGTATCTACGGGTGAAAAAGAAGGTAGTTATGAAAATCATTATTCTGTACCGTCAAGGGTTACCCCCCCCATTGCTATCTTCTTGT